>NZ_CAXAQF010000020.1:0-136505 GCF_963970735.1 Pseudomonas sp. RA_35y_Pfl2_P32 | reverse complement strand
TTTTTCAGAAGCTTTCGAAGATTTCTTCAACAACTTCAACCACTTGCGCTTCCGATCACTCGGTAGCGGGAGGCGAATTCTACAGCGTTACACGCTGCTGTCAACACCTCTTTTTCAACTCCTTTCGTGCTTCGATGAACTGAAGCAATCTGCTGCCGAAAACTGCGTAACTCATTGTTTGCCAAGGAGTTTTCCGTTTCGACTGCGCCGGAAGTGGGGCGAATTATAGACATTCAGAATCTGCCGTCAACCTTTAATTTTACTTTTCTATCAACGAGTTACGTAAAACCAAAAAAGACGGTGCTGCACCCTCTATATAAGCAAGGAGAAACACCGTTTCTATATAGAGGAGACACCTAGAGCACTCCAGCCTCTTTAAAGGCTGCAACCTCGGCAGCGTCCAGACCCAACACCCGCTGCAAGACCTCAAGCGTGTGCTCGCCCAACAGAGGCGGGGCACTGTGATACTCCACTGGTGTCTCGGACAGGCGAATCGGGCTGGCCACCTGCGGCACCAGACCCGCCAGCGCGTGGGGCAGCTCGATTGCCAGCCCCCTTGCCTTGACCTGCGGATCGGCAAACACCTGAGACAGATCATTGATCGGCCCACAGGGCACGCCCGCCTGCTCCAACTCAGCCACCCACTGGGCGGTGGTCTTGAACACCGTAGCCTGACGGATCAGTGGAATCAGCACCGCACGATTGGCCACCCGCAGTTTGTTCGTGGCAAACCTGGCGTCGTCTGCCCACTGCGGCTGACCCGCCACTTCGGCAAACTTGCGAAACTGCCCGTCATTACCCACAGTCAGGATGAAGTCGCCATCCGCCGTCGGGAAATCCTGGTAAGGCACGATATTCGGATGAGCATTGCCCAACCGCTTAGGGGCAACCCCAGTCGTCAGGTAGTTCATGGCCTGGTTGGCCAGGCAAGCGACCTGAACATCCAGCAGCGCCATATCAATATGCTGCCCGCCACCGTCATGATCCCGGTGCGCCAAGGCCGCCAGGATCGCCACGGTGGAGTAGAGCCCGGTCAAAATGTCCGTCAGCGCCACACCCACCTTGACCGGTCCGGCACCTTCATCACCTTCAGGGCGGCCGGTCAGGCTCATCAAGCCCCCCAGCCCCTGGATCATGAAGTCATAGCCGGCACGCTTGGCGTAGGGCCCGGTCTGGCCGAACCCGGTAATCGAGCAGTAGATCAAGTCAGGATTGATCGCCTTGAGCGACTCATAGTCCAAGCCATAGGCTGCCAGGCCACCGACTTTAAAGTTCTCGATGAGTATGTCGGACTTGGCTGCCAGCTCCCGCACCAAGCGCTGACCCTCGACCTGAGTAAAGTCGATGGTCACCGATTGCTTGTTGCGGTTGGCCGAGAGGTAGTAGGCCGCCTCGCTGGTGTTCTCGCCATAGGCGTCCTTGAGAAAGGGCGGCCCCCAGGCGCGCGTGTCATCGCCGTTGCCGGGACGCTCGACCTTGATCACCTCGGCTCCCAAGTCCGCCAGGATTTGGCCAGCCCAGGGACCGGCCAATACGCGCGATAAATCCAGTACCCGTAAATGCGATAACGCACCCATGGCCACTCTCCTGTCAGTAGAACGCCTGGAGACCGGTCTGTGCACGGCCGAGGATCAGCGCGTGAACGTCGTGAGTACCTTCGTAGGTGTTGACCACCTCGAGGTTGACCAGGTGACGCGCGACACCGAACTCGTCGGAGATGCCGTTGCCACCCAGCATGTCGCGAGCCATGCGCGCGATGTCCAGGGACTTGCCGCAGGAGTTGCGCTTCATCATCGAAGTGATTTCCACCGCCGCCGTACCTTCATCCTTCATACGGCCAAGACGCAGGCAGCTTTGCAGCGCCAGGGTGATTTCCGTCTGCATGTCCGCCAGCTTCTTCTGGATCAACTGGGTCGCGGCCAGAGGACGACCGAACTGCTGGCGGTCCAGGGTGTATTGGCGCGCGGTGTGCCAGCAGAATTCGGCGGCACCCAGCGCACCCCAGGAGATGCCATAGCGGGCGGAGTTGAGGCAGGTGAACGGCCCCTTCAAACCGCGCACGTCCGGGAAGATGTTCTCTTCCGGAACGAACACGTTGTCCATCACGATTTCGCCGGTGATGGACGCGCGCAGGCCGACCTTACCGTGAATGGCCGGGGCGCTCAGGCCTTTCCAGCCTTTCTCGAGAACGAAGCCGCGGATATCCCCAGCGTCGTCCTTACCCCACACCACGAACACATCGGCAATCGGGCTGTTGGTGATCCACATCTTGCTGCCGGTCAGGCTGTAGCCGCCTTCCACCTTGCGCGCACGAGTAATCATGGAGCCCGGGTCGGAACCATGGTTCGGTTCGGTCAGACCGAAGCAACCAATCCATTCACCGGACGCCAGTTTCGGCAGGTATTTCTGTTTCTGCGCCTCAGTGCCGAATTCGTTGATGGGCACCATGACCAGGGAGGACTGCACACTCATCATCGAGCGATAGCCGGAGTCGACACGCTCGACTTCACGGGCAATCAGCCCGTAGCAAACATAGTTCAGGCCGCTGCCACCGTACTGCTCGGGAATGGTCGCACCCAGCAGGCCGATCTCACCCATTTCGCGGAAGATCGCCGGATCGGTCTTTTCATGGCGGAAGGCTTCGAGGATGCGCGGAGCCAACTTGTCCTGGGCAAACTGCGCTGCGCTGTCGCGCACCATGCGCTCCTCTTCAGTGAGCTGTTGATCCAGCAGCAGGGGATCGATCCAGTTGAAGCTAGCTTTACCGCCCATGAGCGTGTCCTCGAGAAGTAGGTCAAATATCGTGGAATGATCCTAGGCCCCACTCGTGGATTGGGCAAACGAGGATTTTGCATGCTGTTGTGCTAATTTCTCACTCCGTAACAGCCTGAAACGGCATACACGAGAATCATTAGTGAGGTTGCCGTACATGCGCAGGAAGATCCCCAGCACCGCCGCCCTGATCAGCTTCGAAGCCGCCGCCCGCCACGAGAGCTTTACCAAGGCCGGCCTGGAGCTTTCGCTGACCCAGGGCGCGATATGCCGACAGATCGCCAGCCTGGAGGAGTTCCTCAGTGTCGAACTGTTCCGACGCTCACGGCGTGGCGTGAAACTCACCGAAGCCGGCCTGTCCTACAGTCGCCGAGTGGCAACCCAACTGGACGCAGTTGAGCGCGACACCCTGTCGGTGATGGGGCAGCAGGGCGCCAACGTCATCGAGCTAGCGGTCGTGCCGACGTTTGGCACCCAATGGCTACTGCCCCGACTCAAGGACTTTCAGGAGCAGCACCCGGAAGTGACGGTCAACCTGACCAACCGCACAAGGCCCTTCCTGTTTGCCGACACCGACTTCGACGCCGCGATCTACTTCGGCGACGCCGATTGGTCAGGTACCGAATCCCACAGGCTGATGGGCGAAAACCCGATGCCGGTGTGCAGCCCGACCTTACTCGGCCAGTTCACGCAGCTCAGCGCCGAGCAGATTGCCGATTTGCCCCTATTGCAACAGACCACACGCCCGTACGCCTGGCGCCAGTGGTTCAATTCCCGGAACCTGAATATCCCCCGGGACATGACAGGCCCGCGTTACGAGCTATTCTCCATGCTCGCCCAGGCGGCCATGCATGACATGGGCATCGCCCTGATCCCGCCGTTCCTGATCCAGCGCGAACTGGCCGAGAAAAGGCTGGTTATTGCCAACCCCCAGGCCCTGTCGAGCATCAAGGCCTATTACCTGATGATTCCTGACCGAAAGGTCGAATCAGCCTCTTTGCGCGCATTTCGCGACTGGCTGATTCATCAGGCCCACAGCTACAACGTAGAAGGACAGGGGCTTACAGGGATTATCTGACCCCGTAGTCAGCAACCTTTAAGCCCTACAGATATAACTATTTGTCGCATTTAAGCAGACTGTTCGAAATACCTGCACAATCGTCCCACAGCCGCCTAACTGCGTGGCTTTCACGCCTTAATTCAGAACCATGGTGCATCATTCATACAGACGATGTGGAAATTCACGAATTTTCGCCAGAATCCTTACAAGGCACGGCCTAGAAGGGATTACACCGCCTGGTTGCGACATTCGGTCACAGGGTGACTTGTAGTTAATTTTCCGTCACCCGTCATAATCCCTTGAAGGGCACATAGTTCGCCTGCAAAATGCCGCGCCCCGCCCGAAATACAGCGGGGTCGTGCTGATCGGCCGCCCCAGCCGCACCCTCCGCAGTGCGCTGGCCTTCTAAGAAAGATCGAAAGCAATAAGATCAAGCAGGAGATTTGACGTGCACATTGGTGTTCCTCTCGAAACCCAGACCGGTGAAACGCGGGTTGCTGCAACCCCGGAAACCATCAAGAAGCTGATCGGCCAGGGTCATAAAGTCACTGTGCAAAGCGGCGCCGGCATCAATGCCAGTGTTGTCGACAGTGCTTATGAAGCGGCAGGTGCGGTGATTGGCAGTGCCAACGATGCATTTGGCGCAGAGCTGATCCTCAAGGTTGTCGCCCCCAGCGACAGCGAACTGAGCCTGATCAAAAGTGGAACCGTGCTGGTAGGCATGCTCAACCCGTTCAGCAATGAAACCATTGCCAAGCTGGCCGAGCGTGGCATTACCGCGTTCTCCCTGGAAGCAGCGCCCCGCACCTCTCGTGCGCAAAGCCTGGATGTGCTCTCCTCGCAAGCCAACATTGCCGGCTATAAGGCCGTGCTGCTGGCCGCTCATCACTATCCGCGCTTCATGCCGATGCTGATGACCGCCGCGGGCACGGTAAAGGCTGCTCGGGTGCTGATTCTCGGCGCTGGCGTGGCAGGCCTGCAGGCCATTGCGACCGCCAAGCGCCTGGGTGCAGTCATTGAAGCCTCCGACGTCCGTCCGGCGGTGAAAGAGCAGATCGAATCCCTGGGCGCCAAATTCGTCGACGTGCCTTATGAAACCGACGAAGAGCGTGAGTGTGCAGTCGGCGTCGGCGGTTACGCACAGCCCATGCCGGCCAGCTGGATGCAGCGTCAGGCCCTGGCCGTGCACGAGCGCGCCAAGCAAGCCGACATTGTCATCACCACGGCCCTGATCCCCGGTCGCAAGGCCCCGGTACTGCTGAGTGCCGAGACCGTTGCCCAGATGAAACCGGGCTCGGTGGTCATCGACCTGGCAGCGGCACAGGGCGGCAACTGCCCACTGACCGTCGCGGACCAGGTGATCGTTGCGCACGGCGTGACCATCGCCGGCCCGACCAACCTGGCGGCCCAGGTCGGCGCAGATGCCTCGGCGTTGTATGCGCGCAACCTGCTGGACTTCCTCAAGTTGGTCTTCACCAAGGAAGGCCAGTTCGAGATCAACCTCGAAGACGACATCGTCGCCGCGTGCCTGATGTGCCGCGACGGCCAAGTCATCCGCAAAAACGCCTAAGCAGGGATTCAGACGATGGAAGAGCTTATCTCCCCCGGTATCTACAACCTGATCATCTTCGTGCTGGCGATCTATGTCGGCTATCACGTGGTCTGGAACGTTACACCCGCACTGCACACCCCCTTGATGGCGGTGACCAACGCGATCTCGGCGATCGTTATCGTCGGTGCCATGCTGGCGGCCGCGCTGACCGTGACCCCGCTGGGCAAGACCATGGGCACCCTGGCCGTCGCCCTGGCGGCGGTGAACGTGTTCGGTGGCTTCCTGGTCACCCGCCGCATGCTGGAGATGTTCAAGAAAAAAGCCCCGAAAGCCGTAAAAGAAGAGGCGCCCAAGTAATGAGCATGAACCTCGTAACGACGCTCTACTTGATCGCGTCGATCTGCTTCATCCAGGCCCTCAAAGGCCTTTCGCACCCGACCACCTCGCGGCGCGGCAACCTGTTCGGCATGCTCGGCATGGTGCTGGCCATCCTGACCACCGTCGGCCTCATCTATAAGTTGGGTGCCGAGCTGGCTACCGCCGGTATCGGCTACGTGATCGTTGGTCTGCTGGTCGGCGGCACCGCCGGTTCGATCATGGCCAAACGGGTTGAAATGACCAAGATGCCGGAACTGGTCGCCTTCATGCACAGCATGATCGGCCTGGCCGCGGTGTTCATCGCCATTGCCGCGGTGGTCGAACCGCAGTCGTTGGGTATCGTCAAGCAACTGGGGGACGCGATTCCGGCCGGTAACCGCCTGGAGTTGTTCCTCGGAGCTGCCATCGGCGCCATCACCTTCTCCGGTTCAGTGATCGCGTTCGGCAAGCTCTCGGGCAAGTACAAGTTCCGCCTGTTCCAGGGCGCACCAGTACAGTTTAGCGGTCAGCACAAGATCAACCTGATGCTGGGCCTGGCCACCTTGGGCCTGGGCATCACTTTCATGCTGACCGGCAACCTGGGTGCGTTTGCCCTGATGCTGGCCCTGGCCTTCGTGCTGGGCGTGCTGATCATCATCCCGATCGGTGGCGCCGACATGCCGGTAGTGGTGTCGATGCTTAACAGCTATTCGGGTTGGGCTGCGGCCGGTATCGGCTTCTCGTTGAACAACTCGATGCTGATCATCGCCGGCTCCCTGGTGGGCTCCAGCGGTGCAATCCTCTCGTACATCATGTGCAAGGCGATGAACCGTTCGTTCTTCAACGTCCTGCTGGGTGGCTTCGGCAACACCGCAGACGCTGCAGGTCCTGCCGGTTCGGCGGAAGCGCGCCCGGTGAAATCCGGTTCGGCTGACGACGCCACCTTCCTGCTGACCAACGCCGATACCGTGATCATTGTTCCAGGCTACGGCCTGGCGGTAGCACGGGCGCAGCACGCGCTGAAGGAACTGACCGAGAAGCTGACCCATCGCGGCGTGACCGTGAAGTACGCGATCCACCCGGTGGCTGGGCGCATGCCTGGGCACATGAACGTCCTGCTGGCCGAAGCCGAAGTGCCGTACGACCAGGTGTTCGAGATGGAAGACATCAACTCCGAGTTCGGCCAGGCCGACGTGGTGCTGGTGCTCGGCGCCAACGACGTGGTCAACCCGGCGGCCAAGAACGATCCGAAGTCGCCGATCGCCGGCATGCCGATTCTGGAGGCCTTCAAGGCCAAGACCATCATCGTCAACAAGCGCTCGATGGCCAGCGGTTATGCCGGCCTGGATAACGAGTTGTTCTACCTGGACAAGACCATGATGGTCTTTGGCGACGCCAAGAAAGTCATCGAAGATATGGTCAAGGCTGTCGAATAAACACTGCTCCACGGCAATACCCAAAACCCCGGCCTCCCGTAGGCTGGGGTTTTTTATTTGCCCCGATAACCCGACCAAAGGCTCTAAATCAGGGGCCTGCATTCGACCATGGTAGCGGGACGAATGTTTTCGAAATCACTAGACTGCGCATCTTGCTTCCGTTGCCCGAGATAACAATCCATGTACCGTGACCGTATTCGCTTGCCTTCGTTGTTGGATAAGGTGATGAGCGCCGCCGAGGCTGCCGCTCTGATTGAGGACGGCATGACCGTCGGCATGAGCGGCTTCACCCGCGCCGGCGAAGCCAAGGCCGTGCCCCACGCACTGGCCGAGCGCGCCAAGGTCACGCCGCTGAAGATCAGCCTCATGACCGGTGCCAGTCTGGGTAACGACCTGGACAAACAATTGACCGAAGCGGGCGTACTGGCCCGCCGCATGCCGTTCCAGGTCGACAGCACCCTGCGCAAGGCGATCAACGCCGGCGAAGTGATGTTCATTGACCAGCACCTGTCGGAAACCGTGGAGCAATTGCGCAACCAGCAACTCAAGCTGCCGGACATCGCGGTCATTGAAGCCGTGGCCATCACCGAACAAGGCCACATCGTGCCCACCACCTCGGTTGGCAACTCCGCCAGCTTCGCGATTTTCGCCAAGCAGGTGATCGTCGAGATCAACCTGGCGCACAACCCGAACCTGGAAGGCCTGCACGACATCTATATCCCGACCTACCGTCCGACCCGCACCCCGATCCCGCTGACCCAGGTCGACGATCGCATCGGCAGCACGGCGATTCCGATTCCGCCGGAAAAGATCGTCGCCATCGTCATCACCAACCAGTCGGACTCGCCGTCCACGGTGCTGCCACCGGACAACGAGACCCAGGCCATCGCCGACCACCTGATCAACTTCTTCAAGCAGGAAGTGGACGCTGGCCGCATGACCAACAAGCTGGGCCCGCTCCAGGCTGGCATCGGCAGCATCGCCAACTCAGTGATGTGCGGGTTGATCGATTCGCCGTTCGAAGACCTGACCATGTACTCCGAAGTGCTGCAGGACTCGACCTTCGACCTGATCGACGCCGGCAAGTTGAGCTTCGCCTCAGGCAGTTCGATCACCCTGTCGCAACGCCGCAATGCCGATGTATTTGGCAACCTGGAGCGTTACAAGGACAAACTGGTACTGCGCCCGCAGGAAATTTCCAACCACCCTGAAGTGGTGCGTCGCCTGGGCATCATCGGCATCAACACCGCGCTGGAGTTCGACCTGTACGGCAATGTGAACTCCACCCACGTCTGCGGCACGCGGATGATGAACGGCATTGGCGGCTCGGGTGACTTCGCCCGTAACGCGCACCTGGCGATCTTCGTCACCAAGTCGATTGCCAAGGGCGGGGCTATTTCCAGTGTCGTGCCGATGGTCAGCCACGTTGACCACACCGAGCACGACGTCGACATCCTGGTGACCGAGATCGGCCTGGCCGACTTGCGCGGCCTGGCACCCCGGGAACGCGCCCGGGTGGTTATCGACAACTGTGTGCACCCGGACTACCGCGAAGCGCTCAATGAGTACTTCGAGAAGGCCTGCGCCATCGGCGGCCACACGCCTCACATCCTGCGTGATGCCCTCAGTTGGCACATGAACCTGGAAGAAACCGGGCACATGCTCGCCGTTTGATTGGTACAGATAGCGGCCGACAAAAACACTTTTTTGTCGGCCCACCCTCCCCACCTCAATACATGACAAAAACTGTACTGCTGTACCGGTCATTTCCTAGGAAAAAACCCTACCTTTCTCGACAAAAACCGACAAAACGCACCATTATCGTGCGCATAGGTACAGTTGCCTCAATTTCGACCAGTACACCCCCCTTTAACAGTTAACTGGTCTCTCACAATACAGGTGAACTGTATCTACAGAGGCTGGCCAAACGAGAGGATCATGGGCACCAGTTAAACCACTACCTAATCCCGCCACAAGCGGAAGGATGTCAACCATGGAACGTACACTCAGTTCCGAACTGTTCTTCGAAGACAACGCTGTAAAAACCCAGGCTTCCATGCCTCTTCGCGTTCTCGCCAACCTGATGCTGTGGCAGCGCCGCATCTCCAGCCGCCACCAACTGGCTCGCCTGGATTCGCGTCTGCTGGCTGACGCAGGGATTAGCGAAGCACAACGCTACGAAGAGCTGAGCAAGCCGTTCTGGCGCTAAGTTAGCGTCGCTGGCCCTGACCTTCTAGGTCCACCGCCAGCACTCTGAATTGCACACACAAGACCCGTCGCGGGAAACCGCGACGGGTCTTGTCGTTTCAGGGCAAAAAACTGCAGGTACAGAAGGCACTTCGCAAAACAGGTACAGTTTCTATATCTATCAAACTTAACCAGTACAATTTAAGCCTGGTGTCACTGACCCGCTGAACCGCAAGCATCCAACATGACCTCCCAAGGCTGCACTTTCAGCCTTTACGCGAGGAATGTTGCATGGACCCTTCACTCGAGATTTCCCTGCCACGCCGCCCACGGCTCGGCCTCCTGAGACTGTTAACAAGGCTGGTCAGGGCCACAGGCCAATGCCGGGAGAGGGCACGTACCCGCCACTTGCTGGCCCAGCTCAATGACCAGCAACTGTCCGATACGGGCATCAGCCACTCGGAGCGAACGGCCGAGCTGGAACGCTCCTTCTGGCAATAAATAGTAGTCGGCAAAAGGCCGACAGGGCTGTTCTAACCCCTGAACATGGGCCTAATATCCAGATACAACGTGGCGAACACTGCGCGGTACGCGTCTGACTGTTCAGGCACCGTGCGACACGCAGTGGTTGTCCGGCGTTTTTCGGCGCCACTTTTTTGTTCATCAACAGGAGTTACCCCCATGTCCCGTCTTCGTCTGCTCAGCGCTGCAGCCCTGCTGGCCGTGGCTGCCAATTCGCACGCCACCAGCTTCATCGTCACCACGGACGCTGTAGTCGGCGCGCTCAAAGCCACTTCCGACGCCACCTCCGACATCACGTCTTCGTTCAAAGACGACAAGATCGTACGCGCAGCCCGTGATGACGCGGCCAGCTTCGTGGCCAGCGAAGGTGCCATCCGCGGCGTTCGCCTGGAAAGTGCGCTGGAGCACATCCGCAAGCAGGTTCCACAGTTGAGCGCAACCGACGCCCAACTGGCTCAGGCGATCCTGACCATCTGATTGCACACTTTAAACGGGGCCGCCTGAGCTGCCCCGTTTGCCAAAGCCTGGCTCTAGGCCGGGCATTGCGCTAGCCTTGGGGCTGGTTTTCAGCTGTCCGGTCCCATGGATTTTCTTGCAAAAACACTGTTCGTCCCCGCTACATTCATCGCCTGCTGGATCCCCTCGGCCCACGCCCTGGACCTGACCACGCAGAACCTGGTCGTCACCGCCTATGCCACAAGCATGGTGACCGCCGCCCCCTTCGACCATAAACTGCTGCTCGCCGCTCACGATGATGCCGCTGCGTTTGTGGCCAGTAATGGTCAATTGCGAGGAGCGCGCCTGGAGTCAGCCCTGGTTTACCTGCACCAGAGCCGGGTAAAACTTCATGCAAGTGATCTTGAACTGGCGCAGGCAATTCTCGTCCAATAGCTATCCCACGTTCTTCCGGAGTCGTTCCATGCGTAGCCCGCTGATTGCTGCCACCCTCGGCCTATTGTTGTTGGCCGACATGGCCCAGGCCCAAACCCTGGTAGCCACCAGTAACATCATTATCCGCGCCTCCCAGCGCACCCTCGATTTCACTTCGGACACCACGACGTCTATCCGCGACTCGAAAGTCGTACGGGATGCCCACGACGACGCGGCCAGTTTCGTCGCCAGCAATGGCGATATTCGTGGTGCGCACCTGGAAGCGGCCTTCGATACCTTGCGCACTCGCGTGCCGGAAGCCCGCGACGCCAGCGACCAGGTACTCGCCGAAGCCATCCTCGCACTGTGAAGCCGTTCGTCACCGGGCTGCTGGCCGCTGCCGCACTGCTGTTTGGCGCGACGGCGCAGGCCGGCCTGCAACTGTACCTCAAGACCGAAGGCTTGAGCCCGGCAGAACAGAAGGCCAGCCAGGCCCTGCTGGACGAGGCGCTGCAAGCGCTGCCGCCGCGCTTCGTCGAGCAACTGGACCGGCGAATTGATGTCGGCTGGACCGACAACATGCCGGCCAACGCCTACGGCCAGGCCTCCCTGGTGTCGGAACTGGACCTCAACCGCAAGCTGCTGCCCGGCCTGACGGACGGTAGCGCCGCGACGAAAAAGACCCATCGCCCCCACGGCACCGTACGCCGCGAGATGCTGGCGACGGTTCTGCACGAACTGACCCACATCTATGACCGTGCGCGTTTATGGCCTGGTCCCGAACGCCTGCTGATCCAGCGCTGTACCCGGCAGAACAACAGTTCGGGCCTGATCGGCATGCCCGATCAATGCCGTGGCCAGAACGACCGGCGCTTCACCCTCAGTGATGACCCACGCCTGCTGGACCTGGCCGGCTGGCAGCAATACGTGGGTCGGCGCGGGGAACGTGAACAGCACAACCGCCAGATCGCGCGCAGCCCGGACCTGTACGAAACCAGCAGCCCCAAGGAGTTCGTGGCGGTCAACATGGAGTATTTCCTCCTTGACCCGAGCTACGCCTGCCGCCGTCCGGCGCTGTATCGCTATTACCAGCAACACTTTGGCTGGGCACCAGCGGCCAAGGACCACTGCGCCACGTCTTTCGCCTTTCTCAACGCCGGCAACGACTTTGGCAAGCAGCCGCTGGGCCAGGTCGACCCAGAGCGGGTCTACGCCGTCGACTACCTGCTGGCCGAAGCCAACCAGAACCTGGTGAGCCGCTGGGGCCACAGCATGTTGCGCCTGGTAATTTGCGCACCCGGGCGCCCGCGGGGGCCAGACTGCCGGTTGGATCTGGAATATTCCCTGGTGCTGTCCTACCGCGCCTTCGTCGGTGACGTACAGCTGTCGAGTTGGGACGGCCTGGTCGGCAAGTACCCCTCGCGGTTATTTGTGCTGCCCCTGGCACAAGTCATCGACGAGTACACCAAAACCGAACTGCGCAGCCTGGCGTCCGTGCCGCTGACCCTGTCGCGCAGCGAGATCGACGAAGTAGTGGAGCACGCCGCCGAGATGCACTGGAGCTACGACGGCAATTACTTCTTCCTGTCCAACAACTGCGCCGTGGAAAGCCTGAAACTGTTACGCAGTGGCAGCAACAATCCGCAACTGGTCGGCCTGGACAGCATCATGCCCAACGGCCTGCTGGAAGTCCTCAAGGCCCGTGGCCTGGCCGACACCAGCGTGCTTGACGATCAGCGTGAGGCCTTGCGCCTGGGATATCGATTCGACTCATTCCGCGACCGCTATCAAGCCATGTTCGAGGTGCTGAAGAAGCACCTGCCGATCAAGCAGGACAAGGTCGAAGACTGGCTGACCGCGAGCGCTGCCGATCGCCGCCAATGGTTCGACCAGGCTGACCTGCGCACCAGCGCCGCCTTGCTGTTGCTGGAGCAAGCGAGCTTCCGCCAGCAACTGCTGCTGGCTCAGAACGAAGTGAAGCAGCGCTACCTCGATGCGCGGGAGCTGGATAACGGCGGCATGGACCGGGCCAACAAGACCCTGCAGCAGATCCTTGCCAACAGCGGCTTCCTCAGCCGCCCGGCGGAGTTGCTCGACGAGGGTGGCTACGGGCTGCCGCAAGCTAACGAATGGCAGCGTCTGGAGGCTGAAAGCAGCAGCCGCCAGAAAAAACTGCAGGCCTTGACCGGCGACCTGGACAAGGAGGCCCGAGCCCTGCTGGAACCGGCCAGAGCAGCGGAAATCGCCGCCAACGAAGCCAACGTCAAGCAATTGGGTGAGCACCTGCGGGCGCTGCACAAGGCAGCGGGCGGCCTGGAGTTGCCCTGACCCCCTAGGCGCATGGCCGCCTGTAACAGCTGCCGAGCCCACGAGGACTGCGTCCTCGAACGCTGCCTCGCAGGCTCGGCAGCTGCTACAGGGTTTCCTCGGGTTCTTCCGGGAGCTGTTCATCCAGGTGCAGCCAGGGCAGTCGGCTGTCGGTCCAGATGTGCCGTTCGGCGGGCGCCCGCTCCGGGTGATCCAGGGTGGCAATAGTCACATCGATGCTGTCCGGGCTCAGGTGCGTGACCAATGCCAATTGGGCACCACAATGGCCACAGAAGTAGCGCACACAGCTGGCCGAAGAGTCGTACTGCGCCGGGGTGCCCGCCAGCCACTGGAAGGCCGGACGGGGCAGGGTGATCCAAGTGGTCACCAGGCCGCCACTGACCCGTCGGCAAATCGAGCAGTGGCAATGGGCGATGTCACGCAGCGGCCCGCTGAATTGATAACGCAGTTGCCCGCAATGGCAGCCGCCGGTGTGAAGTTCGCTCATGCCGACCCTCCTCATCCCCAACTGCGCCCCATCAATCCGGGGCACTGCCCAGCACTTTAAGCCTCGCCAGGCGCGCTTGCACATCTCGTCCGGTGTTTGTCTGGCGAAAGGTAGCTGAAAGGTTTGCCAATTAGGATCGCCCCCACTGCCGGCAATAGACCGGTTGGCCAACGCGAAATCTGCAAGGTTCGCGCGGCCCAATTAACAACAACAATGGTGATTCTGATGTCCACTCGCACCCGCCTGTTCGCCCCGACTCCCTTCGTACGCCTCGTGCTTCCCGTTCTGCGCTGATCACATCCGGTCCGCCATTCCCTAGCCGCGCTACGTCTGGAGTATTCCCATGCTGACTTTCCTTGGCTTTGCCATGGTCATCACGTTCATGTACCTGATCATGACCAAGCGCCTGTCGGCGCTGATCGCCCTGATCATCGTGCCGATCCTGTTCGCCCTGTTTGGCGGTTTTGCGCCGAAAATCGGCCCGATGATGCTCGAAGGCATCACCAAGCTGGCCCCGACCGGGGTGATGCTGATGTTCGCCATCCTCTATTTTGCCCTGATGATCGACTCCGGCCTGTTCGACCCGGCCGTGCGCAAGATCCTCAAGCTGGTCAAGGGTGACCCGCTGAAGGTGTCCGTCGGCACCGCGGTGCTGGCCCTGGTGGTGTCCCTGGACGGTGACGGCGCCACCACCTACATGATCTGCGTAGCCGCCATGCTGCCGCTGTACAGCCGCATCGGCATGAGCCCGCGCATCATGGCCGGCCTGATCATCCTGGCCGGTGGCGTGATGAACATGACCCCTTGGGGCGGCCCGACTGCACGCGCCGCCAGTGCGCTGCACGTCGACCCTTCGGACATTTTTGTGCCGATGATCCCGGCAATGCTCGCCGGTGTGGTGGCGATCCTGGCGATTGCCTACATGTACGGTAAACGTGAGCGCGCGCGCCTGGGTGAGCTGCACTTGATCGGCGATGAAATCGACCACAGCGAAATCAGCGTGTCGCAGTTCCCGGACGCCCGTCGGCCGAAGCTGATCTGGTTCAACGGCGCCCTGACCCTGGGCCTGATGTGTACCTTGATCGCTGGCCTGCTGCCACTGCCGGTGCTGTTCATGGTCGCGTTCAGCATCGCCATGATCGTCAACTACCGCTGCCTGCAACAGCAGAAAGACCGCGTCGCAGCGCATGCTGGTAGTGTGCTGGCAGTCGTCGGGCTGATTTTCGCCGCGGGCATCTTCACCGGCATCCTGACCGGTACCGGCATGGTCGACGCGATGTCCAAAAGCCTGCTGGCAGTGATCCCGGACGTCCTCGGCCCTTACCTGGCCGTGATCACGGCCCTGGTGAGCATGCCGTTCACCTTCTTCATGTCCAACGATGCATTTTATTACGGCGTGCTACCGGTTCTCGCCGAAGCCGCCAGCCACTACGGCATCACTGCCGTGGAAATGGCCCGCGCCTCGATCGTTGGCCAACCCGTGCACCTGCTGAGCCCGCTGGTGCCATCGACCTACCTGCTGGTGGCGCTGGCCGGGATCGAGTTCGGAGACCACCAGCGCTTCACCCTAAAGTGGGCAGTTCTGGTTTGCCTGTGCATAATGTTCGCTGCATTGCTGATGGGGATTTTTCCGCTGTTCAGCACGCTATAAGGGCATCAACTCACCACGCCGCCAGCTAGACTTCGCGTTTTGAAGCCGCTGGCGTCGTGGTTTAACACATCCTCAAAGGAATACACATGGAATGGCTGACCAACCCGGAAATCTGGGTTGCCTTCTTGACACTGACGGCCCTGGAAATCGTCCTAGGCATCGACAACATCATCATGATTTCGATCCTGGTCAGCCGCATGCCCAAGCACATGCAGGCGCGCACCCGGATCTTCGGTCTGGC
This sequence comes from Pseudomonas sp. RA_35y_Pfl2_P32, assembly GCF_963970735.1. NCBI lineage: Bacteria > Pseudomonadati > Pseudomonadota > Gammaproteobacteria > Pseudomonadales > Pseudomonadaceae > Pseudomonas > Pseudomonas sp. RA_35y_Pfl2_P32. The sequence continues at coordinate 121,042 of NZ_CAXAQF010000020.1, read as the reverse complement.
CCTGGCCATGATCACCCGGATCCTGTTGCTGCTGTCGATCACCTGGGTGATGCGCCTGACCGCCGACCTGTTCGTGGTCTTCGACCAGGGTATTTCCGGGCGCGACCTGATCCTGTTCTTCGGAGGCCTGTTCCTGCTGTGGAAAAGCTCCCAGGAGATGTACCACGCACTAGAGGGTGAAGACGAAACCTCCGACGAGCCTACCGGCAAGGGCGGCAACTTCCTCTACACCATCATCCAGATCGCGATCATCGACATCGTGTTCTCCCTGGACTCGGTCATCACCGCCGTAGGCATGGTCTCCCATGTACCGGTCATGGTCGCCGCGATTGTCGTTGCCGTCCTGGTGATGATGCTGGCCGCCGGCACCATCAGCACCTTCATCGACAAGCACCCGTCGCTGAAAATGCTGGCGCTGTCGTTCCTGCTGGTGGTCGGCACCGTGTTGATCGCCGAAGCCTTCGAAGTGCATGTGCCAAAAGGTTACGTCTACTTCGCCATGGCGTTCTCGCTGGCAGTGGAAGCGGTCAACATCAAGCTGCGCACCGCGATCGCGAAAAAGAAGAAGCAGCAGGACCCAGTCAAGCTGCGCAAGGACATCCCGGGTCAGTAATCGGAATCGGCTGTCAGAAAAAGGGGGCTCCACTAGAGCCCCCTTTTTCACGCCCGCATGAAGCTGTTTTCATGACAGTTTTGTTTCATTCGACGCTTTAGTCATGCGATGCTGGCGCCACGGCCGTTAGCCAACTACAGCTTAAGTACAGAATGTAGAAATCGCGCGGTACCGCTGACTTGCCCCTTTGGGGCGCTATTCCACCAGGGGGCCTGTCATGCTGACCCTGCTCAATTTATTGTCTGCCGTGGCCTTGCTGATCTGGGGCACGCACATCGTCCGAACCGGCATCCTGCGGGTCTACGGTTCCAACCTGCGCCATGTCATTGGCCGCAACATGTCCAGACGCTGGCTGGCCTTCATTGCCGGGATCCTGGTCACGGCCATGGTCCAGAGCAGCAACGCCACCGCCATGCTCGTGACTTCCTTTGTCGGCCAGGGCCTGATGGCGATGACCCCGGCGCTGGCGACCATGCTTGGCGCCGATGTCGGCACCGCGCTGATGGCCCGCGTCCTGACCCTTGACCTGTCCTGGCTCTCGCCGCTGCTGATTTTCCTCGGGGTCATTCTGTTTCTCTCGCGCAAGCAGACCCGCGTGGGCCAGATGGGCCGGGTCGGCATTGGCCTGGGGCTGATCATCCTCGCACTGCAACTGATCGTCGAAGCGGCCGCGCCCATCACCCATGCCCAGGGCGTCAAAGTGCTGTTTGCCTCCCTGACGGGCGACATCCTGCTCGACGCCTTGATCGGCGCACTGTTCGCGATGATTTCCTACTCCAGCCTGGCCGCCGTCCTACTCACCGCGACCCTCGCCGGTGCCGGGGTCATCAGCTTGCCTGTGGCCATTGGCCTGGTGATTGGCGCCAACATCGGCAGCGGGGTGCTGGCGTTCCTCAGTACCAGCATGCAGAACGCCGCGGGCCGGCAAGTGGCGCTGGGCAGCCTGCTGTACAAGTTGATCGGGCTGCTGCTGATCATTCCGGTACTCGACCCCCTGGTGCACTGGATGGACAGCCTCGACTACAGCCCACAGGGCCTGGTGATCGGCTTTCATCTGCTCTACAACACGGCGCGCTGTGTGGTGCTGCTGCCCAGTGTCGGCCCCATGGCACGGCTGTGTGCGTGGCTGCTGCCAGAGCGCCCGGAAACCAACGGCCAGGCCAAGCCCAGGCACCTGGACCTCACCGCCCTGGCCACCCCCAGTCTGGCCCTGGCCAATGCCGCGCGGGAAACCCTGCGCATGGGCGACCTGATCGAGAACATGCTCGAAGCCATGCTCGACGTGCTGCGTGGCAAACAGACCGCGGTGCCCCAGCAAATGCGCAGCCTGAGCGATGACGTCGAGTCCCTCTACAGCGCGATCAAGCTCTATCTGGCGCAGATGCCCCGCGAAGACCTGAGCGACCAGGACAGCCGGCGCTGGGCGGAAATCATCGAGCTGGCGATCAACCTGAAACTGGCCTCGGACCTGATCGAACGGATGCTGCGCAAAGTCCAGCAGCAAAAAACCTCGCAGCGCCGCTCCTTTTCCGACGTGGGCCTGGAAGAACTCGCTGGGCTGCACCAGCAGTTGATCGCCAACCTGCGCCTGGGGCTCTCGGTGTTCCTCAGCGCCGACAAGGAAAGCGCCCGGCAATTGCTGCGTGAGAAACGTCGCTTCCGTGCCCAGGAAAGGCGCCTGGCCCACGCCCACGTCAGTCGCCTGCAACGCAAAATCGTGCAAAGCATCGAAACCAGCTCCCTGCATCTGGAACTGATCGCCGACATGAAACGCTTGAACTCGCTATTCTGCAGCAGCGCCTATGTGGTGCTGGAGACCTCCGAAACCGGCGCCCTGGCGGTCGACGATATGGCTGACATCACCCATTCTCCCTGAACGTCGAGCGTTGCCAGCAGTCATTTGCAAAGCTTGAGGGAAAACCCTGCTCCCCGCATTTACCCGCCAGGAAGGTTGTTATGCGTTGTCTGTTGTTTGCATGCCTGCTGCTGGGCTCCACCTGCACCTGGGCCCTTGACCGCCTGCAGGTCGAGGGCTATGTGCTGCAAAACGGCCTGCAGATCCTGCTCAAGCCCAGCGCTGAACGCGGGCATGTGGCGATCCGCCTGGTCGTCGGCGTGGGCCTTGACGACTTTTCCTGTGCCGACAAAGAACTGCCACACCTGCTGGAGCATGTGCTGTTCAGCGGGATCGATGCTGGCGGTGAAGGAGGGCTGGAGGAGCACATGCAGAGCCTGGGCGGGGAATGGAATGCCTTCACCAGCAATGCCGACACCACCTTTGTCATCGAGGCCCCGGCGAAGAACCAGCGCAAGGTCCTCGACCTGCTCCTGGCGCTGCTGACCGAAACCCGCATCGACGACAACGCGATCAATGCCGCCAAACAGGTGGTCGAACGTGAAGACGGCGGTCACTACTCCCACTTGCAGCGCTGGCTCGATCGCCAGGACCTGGGCCACACCGCCAGCAACCAGTTGGCCGTGGAGCTGGGGCTCAAATGCCAGGAACGCTCCGAAGTCCACTCGCTGACCCGTGAACAGCTGGAGCAGGTGCGCCAGGAGTGGTACGCCCCCAACAACATGACACTGATTATCGTCGGCGACCTCGATCGCCTGCTGCCGGCCCACCTGGAGCGCACCTACGGTCAGTTGAAGCCGATCGAACCCACGGCGCACCCGGCCCTGGCGCAGTTGCAGAGCCCGGCCCAGGCCCAGCGGGAGCTGATTCACGGCTGGGTGGGCAATACGGCGAAACTGCACTGGCTGTTCCCCGAGCCGATCCTCGACGACCAATACGACGAAACCTACGACCTGCTCAAGGACTACCTCGACTGGGCGCTGTACCGCCAGTTGCGCCTGGCCCACAGCCTGTCCTATGGCCCCGCAGCGGAGCGCGAAGTGTTTGGCGGCGTGGGTTTCATGAGCCTGAACGCCGACCTGGAGCGCGATGACCTGGCCCAGGCGCAGCAGGTACTGGCCAAGCTCAAGGCCGACCTGCTGCACATTGGCCTGGACCCGGCCACGTTCGCGCGCCTCAAACAGGCCGCCATCGCCCGTCAGGCTTGGGCGGTGCAGGGCAATAGCGCGCTGGCCGACTATTACTGGGGTGCCTTGGGCGACTTTGAAGACGGACGATTCGCCGACCCGGTCAAGCGCCTGCGTGCCGTGACGCTGAAACAGGCGAACCTGGCCCTGCGGCAGTTGCTTGAACAGCCGGGGTACGTGCGAATCGAAAAACCGCTGCTCAGCTATGATCAACTGGCCTGGTTGCTGGGTGGGGTAGTGGGGTTGCTGGTGCTCGGCGTATTGGGTTGGCGTTTTCATCGCCGACCATGAAGGTGCACGGCGACCGAATTTATCCCTGCACTGGTATCCTACGTGGGTTTTTCCTACGAACATTGTGAACCGCCAACATGCCGAACCTGACCCTCTACGTCCAGCGCATCCTCGAGCTGATGAAGCGCTACCCGGGGGTCATTGCGCTCGGCGGTTTCATCTCGGGGGTCGGCAGCTTCATTCTGGTGGACCGGCAACAAGGCCTGGCCACCTGGATCGCGATCATCATGCTGGTCAGTTGGGTCTGGCTGATGCTGGAAAACAGCCTGACGCAGTTGTTCACCAAGGTGTTCAAGCGCGAGATCCCGCAGCCGCTGCTGCGCTACGCGACTCAGATGATCCACCAGGAAAGCCTGTTTTTCGTCCTGCCGTTCTTTTTCATCACCACCACCTGGAACAGCGGGCAACTGGCGTTTACCGGACTGCTCGGTGCCGCCGCGCTGATTTCCATCACTGACCCGCTCTATTACAAATGGCTGGCCCCACGCCGCTGGCTGTTCCTGGCAATGCACACCCTGACGTTGTTTGCCGCCCTGCTGACCGCGCTGCCGATCATCCTGCACCTGACTACGTCGCAGAGTTTCAAGCTGGCGCTGGGCATCGCCATGCTCCTGTCCTTCCCGAGCCTGGCGTCGATCTTTCCGATCCGGACCTTGCGCGGCGGCCTGAGCGTGCTGTGCATCACCGTGGCGATCGGCGCCACCGGCTGGTTCCTGCGCTCCTGGGTGCCGCCGGCGACCCTGTGGATGTCCGAAGTGGCGATCAGCACGCAGTTGCAGGACCGCACCCCAGGCGCCAGCCTGGAGCAGGTCAGCGTCGCCCAGTTGCGGGGCGACGGGCTGTACGCCTACACCGCCATCAACGCCCCGCGTGGCCTGGACGAGCGGATCTATCACGTGTGGAAATTCAACGGCAAGGAAGTCGACCGCATCGCCCTGGATATCCACGGTGGGCGCAAGGAAGGCTACCGGGCCTGGACCCACAAGCAGAACTTCCCTGGCAACCCGGCCGGCAAATGGCAGGTCCGGGTGCTGACCGAGGACGGCCAGGTGATTGGTGTGCTGCGTTTCGTGGTCACCGACACAGGTCAAGACAACCCGGCGCCGAACCAGGCAAAGTAACAAGGATCGTGCTATTAGGTAGCACTGCGTCGCAGCTGAACAAGCAGGGAGCTTATGAGCGATACGACAACCGGCACTGCCCAGCTCGATACGTCCCATAGCCCCGCGCAGCTCAGGGTCACGGGCGACTGGACGCTTGCCCACTACGCCAACCTCAAGCAGTTGAGCGAAACCCTCAAGGGCCAGTACGACGACCGCACCACCATTGACCTCAATGGCCTGGGCGCGCTCGACACTGCCGGCGCTTCCGTGCTGGTCGAATTACTGGGGGCCGAGCGCCTCGGCAAATCCGCCGAACACCCTGACTGCAGCCTGTCCGCCGCCGACCGCGCGCTGCTGCAAACGGTCTACAACTCGATGGCCGACTTCTGCGTCCCGGTCAAACAGCCCGAGGTCAATGTCGGCATTCAACTGCTGAGCCGTATTGGCCGGGCCGTGGACACCGTCTGGCAAGACTCCCTGAAACTGCTGGGGTTCGTCGGCCTGATCCTGGAAACCATCGCCCGCGGCCTGTTTCGCCCCTCACGCTGGCGGATCACGCCCATGGTCGCGCACATCGAGCAGACCGGGCTCGACGCCGCACCGATTGTCGCGCTGCTGACCTTCCTGGTGGGCGCGGTCGTGGCCTTCCTCGGCGCCACGGTGCTCGCCAGTTTCGGCGCCAGTATCTTTACCGTGGACCTGGTGGCGTTCTCCTTCCTGCGTGAGTTCGGCGTGCTGTTGACCGCGATCCTCATGGCGGGCCGCACCGCCAGTGCCTTTACTGCCCAAATCGGCTCGATGAAGGCCAACGAAGAGATCGACGCCATCCGCACCCTGGGCCTGGACCCGGTCGAGCTGCTGGTGGTGCCACGGGTCCTGGCGTTACTGGTGGCCCTGCCGATGCTGACGTTCCTGGCGATGCTCTCGGGGATTGTCGGCGGCGGCGTGGTCTGTGCCCTCTCGCTGGATATCTCACCGGCGATGTTCCTCTCGCTGCTGCAGACGGACATCGGCGTCCAGCACTTCCTGGTGGGCATGGTCAAGGCGCCGATCTTCGCCTTCCTGATCGCCGCCGTCGGCTGCCTGGAAGGCTTCAAGGTCAGCGGCAGCGCCGAGTCCGTCGGCGCCCACACCACCTCGAGCGTGGTGCAATCGATTTTTGTGGTGATCGTCCTGGATGCGGTCGCCGCCCTGTTCTTTATGGAGATGGGCTGGTGAGTCGCATACCCCGTGCGCCGACCGAGGCGGTGATTGAAGTCCGTGGGCTGTGCAATCGATTCGGCAGCCAGAGCGTGCATGAAAACCTCGACCTGGACTTGTACAAGGGCGAGATTCTCGCCGTGGTGGGCGGCTCCGGCAGCGGTAAGTCGGTGCTGCTGCGCAGCATCATTGGCCTGCGTCAGCCCAGCGAAGGCGATGTAACGGTGTTCGGTAAGAACCTGCCAAGCCTCTCGGAGCACGAACGTTCTATGGTGGAACGGCGCTTCGGTGTCCTGTTCCAGAAGGGCGCGCTGTTTTCGTCGCTGACCGTGACCGAAAACGTCGCGCTGCCGCTGATCGAGCACGCCGGGTTGAGCCGCGCGGATGCCGAGCACCTGGCCGCGGTCAAGCTGGCACTGGCCGGGCTGCCGCTGTCGGCCGCCGACAAATACCCGGCCTCGCTGTCCGGCGGCATGATCAAGCGCGCGGCCCTGGCCCGGGCGCTGGCGCTTGACCCGAATATCCTGTTTCTCGATGAACCGACCGCCGGCCTCGACCCCATTGGCGCAGCCGCCTTCGATCAACTGATCCTGACCCTGCGCGATGCGCTGGGACTGAGCGTGTTCCTGATCACCCACGACCTCGACACGCTCTACACCATCACCGACCGGGTGGCGGTGCTGGCGCAGAAGAAGGTGCTGGTGGCGGATGCCATCGATGTCGTCTCGGAAACCGATGACGCCTGGATTCACCAATACTTTCATGGCCCTCGCGGCCGCGCGGCGCTTGGCGCCGCTTCACAGCTCAACGAGGTATGACATGGAAACCCGAGCCCATCATGTATTGATCGGCCTGTTCGCCGTCCTGGTAGTGGCCGGTGCCTTGCTGTTCGGTCTGTGGCTGGCCAAATCCAGCGTCGACAGCGAGTTCAAGGACTATGAGGTGGTCTTCAACGAGGCGGTCAGCGGCCTGTCCAAAGGCAGTGCGGTGCAGTACAGCGGGATCAAGGTCGGCGATGTGGTGAGCCTGCGCCTGGACCCCAAGGACCCGCGCCGGGTACTGGCGCGGATCCGCCTGGGCGGCGATACCCCGATCAAGGAAGACACCCAGGCCAAACTGGCCCTGACGGGCATCACCGGCACCTCGATCATCCAGCTCAGTGAAGGTACCCCGCAAAGCCCTGAACTACGGGGCAAGGACGGCAAGTTACCGGTGATTGTCGCCTCGCCATCGCCCATCGCGCGCCTGCTGAACAACAGCGACGACGTGATGAGCAGCATCAACCGCCTGCTGTACAACGCCAACCAGATGCTCTCGCCGGAAAACGTCGACCGTCTGGGCAAGACCCTGGCCAACCTGGAGCAGACCACCGGGGCCATTGCCGAACAGCGTGGCGATATCCGCCAGGCCATGCAGCAACTGGCGTCCATTGGTAAACAGGCCACGGCCACCCTGGAGCAGACCACTGCGCTGATGCGCAACGCCAACGGCCTGCTCAACGACCAGGGCAAGCAGATGTTCGGCAGCGCCGAACAGGCGATGAAGTCCCTGGAGCAGAGCACGGCAACCATCAATACGCTGCTGACGAGCAATCAGGACGCCCTGAGCAACGGCATGCAGGGGCTCAACGGCCTGGCGCCGGCCGTGCGCGAGTTGCGCGACACCCTGAGCTCGCTGCGGGCCATCTCTCGTCGCCTGGAGTCCAACCCTAGCGGTTACCTGCTCGGCAGCGACACGGACAAGGAGTTCACACCATGAAGCGCGTCTACCGCCCATTCGCCTACGGGACCCTGCTGGCGAGCCTGGCCATGGCCAGCGCCTGCTCGATTCTGCCCAAGGCCGAGCCGCAGGATGTGTATCGCCTGCCTGCCACTCAGGGCCCGACCACCACGACGCGAGCCACCCCCGTGACGTGGTCGCTGCGCCTGGCCAAACCACAAGCGGGCGATGTGCTCAATAGCGCGAAAATTGCGGTGATCCCCCAGGGCGACCTGATCAGCAGCTACAAGGCCTCGCGCTGGAGCGATCCCACCCCGATCCTGCTGCGCAACCGCCTGCTCGATGGTTTCGCCGAGGATGGCCGGGTGCGCCTGCTGAGCACCGATGACAGCAACCTGCAGACGGACCTGGAACTGAATGGCAACCTGCAGGCGTTCCAGAGCGAATACCAGGGCAATGGCGTGCAGGTGGTGATCCGCTTGGATGCCCTGCTGGTGCGTGGCAGCGACCAGCGCATCCTCGCCAGCAAACGCTTTGAAGTGCGCCAGCCGGTGAGTGACGTGAAGGTGCCGGGCGTGGTTACCGGGTTTGGCCAGGCCGGCGATACGCTGACCCGGCAAGTGGTTGCCTGGACGGTGGAGCAGGGGCAGAACCATGCCCCACTGAAACCCTGAGGCCGTCCCACACGAGTGATCAGCCAAAGAACCAGTAGCAGACCCCGATTGCCCCCAGTACCCCGGCCAGTTCCGCCAACAGGGCACACCCCACGGCGTGCCGTGCACGCTGGATTCCCACGGCACCGAAGTACACCGCCAGCACATAGAAGGTGGTTTCGGTACTGCCCTGAAGGGTCGCGGCTACCAGCGCCGGGAAGCTGTCGACGCCGGAGGTCTGCATGGTTTCGATCAGCATCGCCCGCGCGGCACTGCCCGAGAACGGCTTGACCATGGCGGTCGGCAGGGCGTCGACGAACCGCGTGTCCCAGCCCGCCCACTCCACCAGATGGCGAATGCCGTCCAGGCCGAAGTCCAGCGCCCCGGAGGCCCGCAACACGCCTACCGCACAAAGCATGGCCACCAGATAGGGCAACAGGTTCTTGGCCACGTCAAAGCCTTCCTTGGCGCCTTCGACGAATGCTTCATACACCTTGACCTTGCGCAGCGCGCCAACCACTAGAAACAGCATGATCAGGCCGAACAGCGTCAAGTTGCCGAGGATCGAGGACAACCCCGCCAGCGCGGTGGCTGAGAGCGTCGCCAGCAGGGCCATGAAGCCACCCAGGACCAACGCACCGGGAATCAGGTAGGCAAGCACCACCGGGTCCCACAGGCGCAGGCGCTGCATGAATGCCACCGACAACAGCCCGACCAGCGTCGAACAGCTGGTGGCCAGCAGGATGGGCAGGAACACCAGGGTTGGGTCCGGCGCGCCTTGCTGGGCGCGGTACATGAAGATCGTCACCGGCAGCAACGTCAGCGACGAGGCATTGAGGACCAGGAACAGGATCTGGGCATTACTCGCCACCGTTGCGCTGGGGTTGAGCTCTTGCAGCGCCTTCATCGCCTTGAGACCGATCGGCGTCGCCGCGTTGTCCAGGCCCAGGCCGTTGGCTGCGAAGTTGAGGGTGATCAGGCCAATGGCCGGATGGCCTGGCGGCACTTCCGGCATCAGGCGCAGGAACAGCGGCCCCAGGGCCTTGGCCAGCCACTCGACGATGCCGGCCTTTTCGGCAATCCGCAAAAAGCCCAGCCACAGGGTCAAGGTACCGAACAGCAGCACCATCACTTCGACCGACAGCTTGGCCATGGCGAAGATGCTTTCCACCATCGCCGCGAAGATCCCGGCATTACCGCCAATCAGCCACTGCGCCAGTGCCGAAATGGCCGCCACGATGAAAAAGCCAAGCCACAGGCCGTTAAGCATCAGTCAAATCCCCCAGAAGATGCGGCGAATGATAGCGGGGTAGGCAGAAACGACAAACCCCGGATTTCTCCGGGGTTTGTCTGGGATCACGTCGGGGCAAGGCTTGCCTGCGATGAGAACGCCGCGGCGCATCAGCTACACCGCATTATCGTTCATCGCGGGCAAGCCCACTCCCACAGGTTTGGGGTCAGTTCTTGGAAACCTCGCCAACCGGCAGCTTGTCCTTGCTGCGCCAGTGCGGCAGGGAGTTCCAGTAGCGCTGGCCCTTGGCATCGTCGTACATGCCTTCCCAACGCGCGATGACCAGTACGGCCAGGGCGTTGCCGATCACGTTCAGTGCGGTACGAGCCATGTCCATGATGCGGTCGACACCGGCGATGAACGCCAGACCTTCCAACGGAATACCGACGCTGCCCAGGGTGGCCAGCAGGACCACGAAGGACACGCCCGGCACGCCGGCGATACCTTTGGAGGTAACCATCAGGGTCAGGACCAGCAGCAGCTGCTGGCTGATCGACAGGTCGATACCGTACAGCTGGGCAATGAAGATCGCCGCGATGCTCTGGTACAGGGTCGAACCGTCGAGGTTGAACGAGTAGCCGGTGGGTACCACGAAGCTGCAAACGGCTTTCGGCGCACCGTAGGCTTCCATCTTCTCGATCACGCGCGGCAGCACGGTTTCCGAGCTCGCGGTGGAGTAGGCCAGCACCAGCTCATCCTTGAAGATGCGCATCAGCTTGATCACCGAGAAGCCGAACAGGCGAGCGATGATGCCCAGCACCACAAAGGCGAAGAAGGCGATGGCGAAGTAAACCAGGATCACCAGTTTGGCCAGCGGCAGCAGGGAGGCGAAGCCGAAGTTGGCCACGGTCACCGCGATCAGGGCAAACACACCGATCGGCGCGTAGTTCATGATCATGTGAGTGACCTTGAACATGCTTTCCGATACGCCCTGGAACATCTTCACCAGCGGTTCACGCAGGTCCGACTGCAGGCTCGACAAGCCGAGACCGAACAGCACCGAGAAGAAGATGATCGGCAGCATCTCGCCACGCGCCATGGCGGCAAAGATGTTCGATGGAATCAGGTTGAGGATGGTCTCGATGAACGCATGTTCATGCTGAACCTCGGCCGCCGTCGCCTGGTACTTGGAAATATCCACAGTGCCCAGGGTGCTCATGTCGATGCCGGAGCCCGGGTGGAACAGGTTGGCCAGCACCAGGCCCACGAGAATGGCGATGGTGGTGACGATTTCGAAGTAGATGATGGTCTTCAGACCAATGCGCCCGAGTTTCTTCGCGTCACCCACGCCAGCAATGCCGACGATCAGCGAGGAGATCACGATCGGGATCACGATCATCTTGATCAGACGGATAAAGATATCGCCCGCTGGTTGCAGGACGTTACTGATCCACCAGGCTTTTTCAGCACTGAAGTGGTTGAGCAGTGCGCCGATTGCTATACCCAGGACCAGACCGATGAGGATCTGCCAGGCGAGGCTAAGCTTTGCCTTCTTCATATCATTACCCTTACTTGCGTTTGACTCGAGCAGATGCACGAACTGGAACGCCCATTAGCGCAAAAGCCTGTGCACCTGCCCCCGTATAAGGTTACCCGGAGCGCGTATTTCGGCTCTGTGGCAGGCGAAAAAAGGCGCAACTATTCCGATGCAGCGGGGCGACGTCTAATGCCGTAAACGCCTACCCTATGCCGAATCGGCATGAGTTTTTTTTAATAAAACGACCGTCCCAACCGGTTCAAAAACGACATTTCGGCAGGCAAAAGTGCCGTGAACCGGCCATCGTAGAGCAGACTGGTTGTTAATCGATCAGTCAATAATTTACAAAAAGATGAGATTTTCCCTACGCGCCGCGAAGAAAAATGATCAGAAAATAATCGCAAATTTCTCGATATACGGTCGCCAGGAAACACCGGAAAATGGTTTCTCAGAAAGGAATGCTGACCATGACCCGAGCAGAATAGCTCGAGCGCTCTGGCTCAGTGTTTTGCCCACGTAAGCGCGCCGCCCAATCGCCCAGTCGAGATTGACTGGCGAACGGGCGACGCTGCTTTGCCTGACCCGGCCCTCACGCAGGCACTCCCTGCACCCGTAGGTCACTCCGATCCTGCAACAATCAGAACGTCCCGGCCCCTTGGTCATACGCCCACCTTCCTCGGGTGGGCGTAAAGGAAAGAGACGTTATCCGGCTCTTTCGGTTTTCATTTCCTTTGCTCATCCAGCGAGCCCTGGCTTTGCCACCCGGCGGCGGAGTGGCGCCAGTGCCTTCACGCAACGGCTCAGTGTCAGCCTCGACCACGACGGCCAAGGAAGAAGGAAACAACAAACATCACCAGGAACACGACAAAGAGAATCTTGGCGATACCTGTGGCGGTGCCCGCGATACCACCGAAGCCCAGTACGGCAGCGACAATGGCAATGATCAAGAATGTGATTGCCCAGCTCAACATGATGAATCTCCTTACGCTTCGATTAGAGGTGCTGCTGTTCCCGGTGCATGGAGCCGGCACCAGGTCTGTTGCCTAGAACACCCAGCGCTCCTGACGTGGCATGTCGTACTCGCGCTGTGCCTGGTCGACATCCATCATGCGCATGGGGGCCGCATCAGCCGTCTGGCTGCTGACGGCGCTGAAATGGGTCTGGGTGACGTGTTGAGTCGGCGTAATCGCGGCATCGGGCTGCTGGCTGTGCTGCCAGAGCATGAATTGCTGGCCGCCGATCAAGGTGATCACCAGTGCAAGGACGGTGAACAGCCCTTGCTGGACATACAGTGGCGAAAGACGCAATTGGGCGGCACGTTGGCGATTCATCCTGAAACTCCTCCCACACTGGTGGTCATTATTGGGTAAAGGGCGAATCGGCTTGAACGCCCTGGGCTAATCAGTACATTGCAGCCTGCATGCCATCTTCATGAACTGTAATAAAGTAAATAAAATCAATATGTTACAGACATACAAAAAACCCAACTGAACGCATCCTGCACGATGGGGCAAGCGTGGGTCGTGCGTTCTGCACGATTGATTTGCAGCCGATCGAAAATTTTTGGAATGTATGAGGTGCCGCGGATGTCAGAAAAGGAGACAGGCGCGCGGCCGGAGCCCGACTTTTCGCTAAAAATCGATAGATTTCATAGGCTTAGTGGCATGAAGAGAGAATAACTACCCGGCCCTGACCAGAAGCGACCAGAATCAACCATGCAACTTGCCCGATTTCGCCGGGACTAACTACGATCATTCATTTAAGGAGCGCAGGAAAAATGGAATCTGCCAACGAGCACCAAGGCCGCATTCTGCTGGTGGACGATGAGTCCGCCATCCTGCGCACCTTCCGCTACTGCCTTGAAGACGAAGGCTACAGCGTCGCCACCGCCAACAGCGCTGCCCAGGCCGATGTCCTGTTGCAACGCCAGGTCTTCGACCTGTGTTTCCTCGACTTGCGCCTGGGAGAAGATAACGGGCTCGACGTGCTGGCACAGATGCGCATCCAGGCACCCTGGATGCGCGTGGTCATCGTTACCGCGCACTCGGCCGTGGACACGGCCGTCGACGCCATTCAAGCCGGCGCTGCCGACTACCTGGTAAAACCTTGCAGCCCGGACCAACTGCGCCTGGCCACGGCCAAACAGCTTGAGGTTCGGCAACTCTCAGCCCGCCTTGAAGCCCTTGAAGGTGAAATACGCAAACCCAGCGACGGCCTGGACTCCCACAGCCCGGCCATGAAAGTGGTACTTGAAACCGCCCGCCAGGTCGCTGGCACCGACGCCAACATTCTGATTCTCGGCGAATCCGGCACCGGTAAAGGTGAGCTGGCGCGAGCCATTCATGGCTGGAGCAAGCGCGCAAAAAAATCCTGCGTGACCATCAACTGCCCGTCACTGACCGCCGAGCTGATGGAAAGCGAGCTGTTCGGCCACAGCCGGGGAGCATTTACCGGCGCCAGTGAAAGCACCCTCGGCCGGGTCAACCAGGCGGACGGCGGCACGCTGTTTCTCGACGAGATCGGCGACTTTCCCCTGACTTTGCAGCCAAAACTGCTGCGTTTCATTCAGGACAAGGAATATGAGCGGGTCGGCGACCCGGTTACCCGGCGCGCTGATGTACGAATCCTCGCGGCCACCAACCTCAACCTGGAAGACATGGTCCGCGACGGGCGTTTCCGTGAAGACCTGCTCTACCGCCTGAACGTCATTACCCTGCACCTGCCACCGCTGCGTGAGCGCGCCGAGGACATCCTGACCCTGGCTGATCGCTTCCTGGCCCGGTTCGTCAAAGAATACGCGCGCCCGGCACGCGGCTTCAGCGACGAGGCACGCGAAGCACTGCTGGACTACCGCTGGCCCGGCAACATCCGCGAACTGCGTAACGTCGTGGAGCGGGCGAGCATCATCTGCCCGCAGGAACGGGTCGAGATCAGTCACCTGGGCATGGCCGAACAGCCCACCAACAACGCCCCGCGCATCGGCGCGGCCTTGAGCCTGGATGAGCTGGAAAAAGCCCACATTGGTGCCGTACTTGCCAGCGCCGGGACCCTCGATCAAGCAGCCAAGACCCTGGGTATCGACGCCTCGACCCTGTACCGCAAACGCAAACAGTACAACCTGTGAGCGCCACCTTATGAAACTGGCGATGAAGTTGCGCACCCGTCTGTTTCTGAGTATCTCGGCCTTGATGACCGTGGCCCTGCTCGGGCTGGTACTCGGGCTGGTGAGCGTGATGCAGATGGCGAGCAACCAGGAGGTACTGATCCGCGACAACTTCATCACCCTGGACCTGGGCCTAAAACTGCGCCAGACCTTGGGCGATCAACTGATGATCATGCTCAACCAGGCCCCCGACCTGGAAGCACTGGAAAACTCCGAACGGCATTACTTCGAGTTGCTGGATCAAGGCATCACCCATGAAAACCGCCTGGACAACGGCCACCATGGCTTCCAGCAAGCCCGGGATGACTACCTGTCCTTCCTCAAAGCCTTCAGCAACTCCCAGACCCCTTCCGGCAGCCTGAGCGGCAACCAGGAACTGACCGACAAATTCAACGTCCTGCGCAATGGCTTGATCATCGAACACAAACAGGCGCTGGAGAACATCAACAACACCCAGCGCGAAGCCCGCGAACGCGCGTTGCTGGTGGCCGGCGCGCTGGGCCTCGTGGGGTTGGCGGTGCTGATCATCGGCTTTATCACCGCCCACGGCATCGCCCGCCGGTTCGGTGCGCCGATCGAAGCGCTGGCCAAGGCCGCCGACAACATCGGCCAGGGTAACTTCGACGTCACCTTGCCCCTGTCCCCCGCAGTGGAAATGAACCAACTGACTCGCCGCTTCGGCATCATGGCCGAAGCCTTGCGCGAGCATCAGGCCACCAACGTCGATGAGTTGCTGGCCGGCCAGCAGCGCCTGCAGGCGGTACTCGATAGCATCGATGACGGCTTGCTGATGATCGACCGCCAAGGCCAGCTGGAACACATGAACCCGGTAGCACAACGCCAACTTGGCTGGGACGACGACCGCCTCGGCCTGGCTCTGGGTGTCGCGCTGCAACGCCCGGAGCTCGACGAACAACTGCAGTTGGTGTTGCGCGGCGGTTCACTGGAGCACGCACCGGATGACCTGAGCATCGAGGTCGACGGCGAATCGCGCCTGCTGACCTTCAGCCTGACCCCAGTCAGCCATACCGAAGGTCATATCCTCGGGGCGGTGATGGTGTTGCACGACGTCACCGAGCAGCGGGCCTTCGAACAGGTGCGCAGCGAGTTCGTGCTACGCGCCTCCCATGAACTGCGCACACCGGTGACCGGCATGCACATGGCGTTCGGCCTGTTTCGCGAGCGCGCGCACTTTGCCGAGGCTTCCCGGGAAACCGACCTGCTCGACACCGTCAATGAAGAAATGCAGCGCCTGATGCAGCTGATCAACGACCTGCTGAATTTCTCGCGGTATCAGAACGGCCTGCAGAAGCTCACCCTGGCCCCCTGCAACATTGATGACTTGTTGCAGCAGGCCCAGGGACGCTTCCTTGGACGCGCCCATGAGCAAGGCATCGAATTACGGGTGGAAATCCAGCCCCCCCTGCCGCGCTTACAGGCCGATCAGCCCCAGCTAGAGCGGGTGCTGGACAACCTCATCGACAACGCCCTGCGTCATACCAGCGAGAAAGGCCAGATCCGCCTGCAAGCACGGCGCCATGGCGAACGGGTGATTGTCAGCGTCGAAGACAATGGCGAAGGCATCGCCTATGGCCAGCAAGGCCGGATCTTCGAACCCTTTGTCCAGGTCGGCCGCAAGAAGGGCGGTGCGGGGCTGGGCCTGGCCCTGTGCAAGGAGATCGTCCAGTTGCACGGCGGACGCATGGGCGTCTACTCAAGACCGGGACAGGGCACGCAGTTTTACCTGGCGTTGCCGCTCTAGCGAGCGTTCACGCCTCGTCATCGATCCGACGTGGCGCCAGGCGGCGACCGCGTGTCACCAGTTCGATCAATTGCATGGCGGTCAGGGCGTGGGCAAACAGCCAGCCCTGGCCATAGTTGACGCCTTCGCTGCTCAGGTACATGGCTTGGGCTTCGTGCTCGATGCCTTCGGCGATCACCTTGAGTTCCAGGGCATGGGCCATGCGGATGATATGGGGTGCCACGCCACTGCTGGCGGCGTCATGGCCCAGGGCATCAATAAAAGCCTTGTCGATTTTCAGGCAATCCACGGGCAGGGTTTGCAGATACGCCAAGCTGCAATAACCGGTGCCAAAGTCGTCGATCAACACTTGGTGCCCGGCGTCGCGCAGGGCTTGCAGGTTTTCCCGGGCGACCACCACATCGATCAAGCCGCGTTCGGTGACCTCAAAGGCGATTTGCCGGGCTGCCACCCGGTGCAACGCGAGCAAGCGGGACATGACCTCGCCGATCCTCGGCACCATCACATCACAAGCCGCCAGGTTGACGGAGATGTACAGCTGCGGGTTGGCGCGCAGCAGTTGGCCCAATTGTTCCAGCAGCCGCTGCAGGACGAAGTCGGTGATTTGCCGGATCTGTCCGCTGTCTTCGGCCATGGGAATGAACAGGTCGGGGCTAGTCAGGGTGCCGTCCGGCCGGCGCCAGCGCAACAAGGCCTCGGCGCCCACGCAATTACGGCTGCGCAGATCGAAGATCGGCTGATACAGCACCTGCAACTCACCGCGCTTGAGAGCACCCTGCAGCTCGCCGCCCATGGACTGGCGCTGGCGGGCCAACAGAAACACCAATGCACCAATGCTCAGTCCCAGCACCAGGCTCGCCGGTACCAGCCACCACCACAAGGTCGGCAGGTGCATGGCCGTGCGCGGAGAGATCAGCACCAGTTGATACTCCGGGTTGTTGGTCGGCATGCGATAGATCAGACGGTGCTGGGTAATCTGCAGCGGCTCATTGCTGAACGGCGACCACGGCTCCGACGGTGGCCAGGCTTGCGGCACCCCCAGGACCGGTATCGCCCGCGAGCCATGGTCGAGCACCACCAGTAGGCTGCTTCCGGGCGACAGGTCGACCATGTCGGTCAAATGCCCGCGCGAGGTCGCCACCCGAAAACTGCCACGCCCCAGCATCAACGCCGCGCGGTTTTCATTGGGTTCGGTGGAGGTGTTGAGCCAATAGCTGTAGGTCGGCCCCTTGATGTCGGGGGGACGGATGGCCGAGAGGGCTTCCTGGTGCGGACGGTTGGAACAGAATTGGGTCTGGTCGATGTAGGCCGCTTCATAGACGAAACGGTAGTTGAAACTGACCTGCTGCAGGGTGGTGAACATTTTCATGTCGCAGCCGCGCAATGGCTGGGCCTCAAGGTCGTCCAGGCCTTCGCGCAATTGCCCGAACAACTGCTCAAGACGCTCGAGAAAACGTTCGCCCTGGCTGTTCATCTGTTCGCTTTCACGCAGTTGCACCTGACGCAAGGCCACGCCCAGGCTGCCGGCCAGCAACAAAGAGACACTCAACGCAGCCGCCAGTATCGCCAAAGACCAAGGGCGATAGAACCAACTACGCAGGGTCTCTCGTGCGGCCGCCATCATCGAATATCCAAAGGATTACCAATGAGTTATAGCTACTGATTGAGATTTAGCGCTGACCGTCGGGCGGGCGTCATTATTTTGTCTGATTCAGTACCTGCAGGATCGCCGCACTCTGCGCATCCGGCGTACCGTCGAACAGCGTCGGGCGAAAGCGCATCTGGAAGGCCGCCAGGACGTGACGGGTGGCGACATCCAACTCGCCGGTGTGCGCAATGGTGTAGCCCAGGCGCGACAACTGCTCCTGGAACCAACCGATGCTCGGCAACTGGGCGGCGAACAACGCTTGCTGGCGCGCCACAGCCTGCTCATTAGGCCACAGCGCCACCCCGGCCTCAGCCAAGCGCTTCCACGGGAACAGCGGGCCCGGATCGAGCTTGCGCAGCGGTGCAATGTCACTATGGCCGATCACCTGCCGCGGACTGATGCCATTGCGCTTGCTGATGTCCTTGAGCAGGAAGATCAGCGATTGCACCTGAGCTTCGCTGTAGGGATACCAGACGCGTCCAGTCGGCGTATCGGTGAAGCCCGGGTTGACGACCTCGATGCCGATCGAGCTGGAGTTCAGCCAGGTACGCCCTTGCCATTCGCTTTCACCGGCATGCCAGGCCCGACGGTTTTCATCCACCAGTTTGTAGATGGTCGCATTCTTGTCATCGCCCACCAGGTAATGGCTGCTGACTTCCCCGCGGGTCAACAACGCCAATGAACGCTCCAGCGAAGCGGAGGTGTAATGCACCACCACGAACTGTATCCGGTTGTCTTGGTTGACCGAGGGATAATGGGTATTGATACGCGGACCGCTGGCGCAACCGGCCAGGACAAGGAGGGATACAAGCAGGGCGATGAATTTCATGACAGTGGCAGTA
This sequence comes from Pseudomonas sp. RA_35y_Pfl2_P32, assembly GCF_963970735.1. Classification (NCBI taxonomy): domain Bacteria; kingdom Pseudomonadati; phylum Pseudomonadota; class Gammaproteobacteria; order Pseudomonadales; family Pseudomonadaceae; genus Pseudomonas; species Pseudomonas sp. RA_35y_Pfl2_P32. Next base: position 102,238 of record NZ_CAXAQF010000020.1, on the reverse strand, counting down.
CGCTGCAGACGATAATGCAACAGTGTAACGTACTGCCCGAAACCCAATCGGCAAAAGCCCGGCATTTAAACAAAATGGAACAAATGCCCTCAGCCCGCCTCGACCCGGTTGCGACCGGCATTTTTCGCCCGGTACAGTGCCTGATCGGCTCTTTTGAGTACCAGATCGCTGTGTTCCCCCGACTTGAACGCCGACACGCCGATAGACGCCGTGAGGGTCACCGGCTCACCCTTGAAGTGAAAGGGGCAGGCTTGGATGGCGGTGCGCAAACTCTCCAGCAACTTGACCCCCACCACCAACGCAGTAGCCGGCATCAACAGGACAAACTCTTCACCACCAAAACGAGCGATGAAATCCGTGCCGCGCAGGCGTTTGCGCAACACCGTGGCAATGATTTTCAGCACCTTGTCGCCGGCCAGGTGGCCGTAGTTATCGTTGATGTGCTTGAAATGGTCGAGGTCGAGCATCGCCAGCAACAAGGTATTGCCGTGTTGCTGCCACTGGCCGACTTCATGCTCCAGGCGCTCGCTCCAGGCCGCGCGATTGGGCAATCCGGTCAGCGGGTCGACCAGGGCTTTCTGGCGTTGTTCTTCCAGGTGCTCGCGATAACCCTGGGCTTCCTGCTCCATGCTGGCCACTCGCGCGGCCAGGCCCTGCAGGCGCGCCGCGACTTCCTGCTCGCGCTCGTCACGCTGCTTCTGGTGCTGATCCATGGTGCTGAGCAAGCCTTCAAGGTGGTTCTCCAGCACGTGCTTGAGCCCATCCAGGTCAGCGGCCTCCTGCATGCTGCTTTGCAAGCCGTCGACCTGCTCACGGATCTGCGTGTCCAGTTCCCGGGCCGCCGAGCGGTTGTCGGCATGGCCTGCGCTGGCGGCCTGCAGGTTGCTCTGGAATGACTCCAGGCGCTCGTTGAGCTGCTTGAGGTAGACCTCAAACTCGTGCTGGCCACTGTCGGTAATCGCCAGCATCAACACCGCCAGATCATCGAGAATCGGCAGAAGCTCGTACCAGTTCAGCCCGTTTTTCAGACGCTCGCGCATGGCTTCGGCTTGCGGTCGATGGCGCTCTGGCAATGACAGATCGTCCAGCAGCCCCAACAGCGTGCTTTCTATGTGCTTGGCCACCGAGCTATAGGACGGCTCGGGCGAATCCGGCAGCGCATAGAACAGTTCCGGTTCGCTCGGCTGCGGTTCCAGCTCGGCGAGGATGGCGGGCAGGGCAGGGGCCACGGGCAACGCTTGCGCTGGCGTCGGGGTCGCTTCGTCCTCCGGTTGCACATCAGCGGGAGCGCTGTCGGCAACCGGCTCCAGAATCGGATCGACGGCAGACTCCGGCAGCAGCGCCACGTCAGTCTCGACCTCAAGTTGGACCTGAGGGGCCATGGTCGCAGGGGCAATAGCCACCGGAGCGACTGATGACGGCACCTCAATCAACGGCTCCGGGGCCACTGGGGCAACGTGCGTCGCACCGACCGGCAGCATGTCCGGCTCCTGATCGCGACCACCAAACAAACGCTGCAACAACCCCGGGCGGTTCGGCTCGGCAGGGTTGTCGAGGAGGCTGAGCGCCTGGCCCTGCAGGCCACTGTACTCACCCAACAGCAGTGGTATCTCGCGAGCCTGGCCTACGCGCCCATCCAGTTGCTTGGCAAAGGTCTTGAGCGGTCGGCTGACCTCGCGCGGCAGGGGCAAGCGCTGCAGTTGCCGGACCAACTCGGACAACGCCGTGCCGATTTGATCGACCCGGGTCTCGCGCCGCTGCTCGGAGTCGAGCACGGCTTTTTCCAGGCGCGGCAGCAGGGCGGCCAGGCCTGCATCCATGTCGTCGGTGCGGATGACTTCGCGCATCTCCTTCATGCACTGGTCAACCGCGCGATCCGTGCCCTCGGCCGCCAGCGTGCTGCGCACCAGCCCGCGACGCAGCAAGTCGAGACGGGCATCCCAACGACGTTCGAGTTTTTCCTGTTGTTCGATGCTTTTGAGGTACTTCTCTTTCCAGCGGCTAGCTTCGTCGCTCATTCAGGGGTTCCGCGAGGGGCAGGACTCAACGCGGGCAATGCATCAGCCGTGAGCGAACCCGGCAGACGAATCTCTACCGCGACCGGCAGGTGATCGGAAATCGGTTGCGCCAGCACTTCGACCCGTTCGAGGGTCAGCGACGGGCTGAGCAGTATGTGGTCCAGGCAGCGTTGCGGGCGCCAACTGGGGAAGGTCGCCTCGACCTGGGGCGCGAGCAAGCCCAGATCACGCAGCGGCGAGCTTTGCAGCAGATCACTGGCGTGGGTATTCATGTCGCCCATGAGTACCTGGTGCTTATAGTCGCCGATCAGGTCGCGAATGTACGCCAGTTGCAGGGTCCGAACCCGGGCGCCCAGCGCCAGGTGCATCATCACCACCACCAGCGCCTCCGGCCCTTCGCCGAACCGCACGAGAATCGCACCGCGCCCCTTGGGCCCGGGCAATGGGTGATCTTCGATCACCCACGGACGCAGCCGGCTGAGCACGCCATTGCTGTGCTGGCCGAGCCGACCGAGGTTGCGGTTGAGTTGTTGGTACCAGTAGGGGAAAGCGCCGAGCTGGGCCAGGTGTTCGACCTGGTTGACATAGCCCGAACGCAAACTGCCGCCATCGGCTTCCTGCAACGCAACCAGGTCATAGTCGCCCAGCAGGTTGCCGATCTTCTGCAGATTGTCGGCACGCCCGGTGTGTGGCAGCAGGTGCTGCCAGCCTCGGGTCAGGTAATGCCGATAACGCTCGGTACTGATCCCGACCTGAATGTTGAAGCTGAGCAGGCGCAGACGGCTGTCTGCAGGCAAGCCCGAGGGCTCCAGATGGTGCTCGTTGACCTGCGGATCATGCCGGCCAACGATGCGTTCAGTACTCCAGCGGCGCATGGCGTGCGCCGCTTACTTAGCGGCGCGCTCCTTGGCAATCAACTGATCAGCCACGCTCAGGGCGCCTTCCGGGCCACCGGCGGTGCCGAGGTCAAAGCGATACTTGCCATTGACGACCATGGTCGGTACGCCGGAGATCTGATAGGCCTGGGCCTTTTTCTTGGCGTCCTCGACCTTGCCTTTGACGGCGAACGAGTTGAACGTGCTGAGGAACTTGTCCTTGTCGACGCCTTCGCCAGCCAGGAACTCGGCCATTTCTTCCGGGGTCGCGAGTTTCTTGCCGCCGTGGATTGCTTCGAACACAGCCTTGTGGACCTTGTGCTCCACACCCATGGCTTCCAGGGTGATGAACAGTTGGCCGTGGACGTTCCAGATACCACCGAACATGGCCGGGATGCGCACGAAGTTCACGTCGGCCGGCAGTTTCTCGGCCCAAGGGTTGATGGTCGGCTCGAACGCGTAGCAATGCGGGCAGCCGTACCAGAACAGTTCCACGACTTCGATCTTGCCAGGCACCGCCACCGGAACGGCGTTGCTCAGTTCAACATATTGTTTACCGGCTTCAAGCGGTTCAGCAGCCTGGGCGGTCATGCCGAACAGGCTGGCGGTGACGAGTGCGGCGCTGAGAATCAGATTACGCATGCTTTGCTCCTGGACACATTGGCTCGCCTCGCGCGACCTGCGGTCTGGCAGGTCATGGCGGGCATCAGTTTTCTAGTGTAACGGCAGCGGCCACAAAAAAGGGCGGCCTAGGCCACCCTTTTTATGCTTGCATCGACAGATTAATCGAGCGTTAACGTTGAGCGAGATGTACACCTCGCGCAACGCCCGATTCGTCGGTCTTAGTGCAGACCTTGAATGTAGCTGGACACCGCTGCGATATCTTCGTCGCTCAGCTTTTTGGAGATGCTCTGCATCGGCTTGGTGTCACCATCGTTGGCGCGGCCGCCTTCTTCCTTGCGGAAGTCGGTCAGTTGCTTGGCGATGTATTGAGCGTGCTGACCGCCCAGGTGCGGGAAGCCGGCTGCTGCGTTGCCTGTACCATTGGGCGAGTGGCAACCGGTGCAGGCTGGCAGGCCCTTGGCCAGATCGCCGCCGCGGAACAGTGCTTCACCGCGAGCCACGACTTTCGGATCCGCTGCGCCGACGCTGCCTTTCTGGCTGGCGAAGTAGGCAGAAATATCCGCCAGGTCCTGATCACTCAGGTTGGTCAGCAGGCCGGTCATTTCCAGAACGGTGCGCTTGCCCGACTTGATGTCGTGCAGTTGCTTGTTCAGGTAACGCTCACCCTGACCCGCCAGTTTTGGAAAATTTGGCGCCATGCTGTTGCCATCCGGGCCATGGCAAGCGCCACATACTGCGGCTTTCGCCTGACCAGCAGTCGCATCACCTGCAGCATGGGCAATGCCGGAGATCCCCACGGTCAACAGCAGACTCACGATCAATTTGTTCATCAGCTAATCCAACTACGGCTAAGGGTTAAAGAGTTATGGACCGGGATCACTCGCTCATCCACTGGATGATGGCCTGGTAATCCTCGGCACTGCAGTCCATGCACAAACCACGCGGCGGCATCGCCTTGAAACCCTGGGTCACGTGTTGCACCAGCGTCTCCATACCTTGCGCCAGTCTCGGCGTCCATGCCTGCTGGTCGCCCTTTCGAGGCGCCATTGGCAGTTGGCCGGAATGACAGGCTCCACAAACACGGTTGTACACAGCTTCCGGATCCTGTGTAGCCTGCGCGCTATAGAGCGGCATCAAGACACCGGCAGCTAGCAGCCATTTCGTCATAAAACGACCTTTTCAGGGTTGAGAGCGTGCTGCGTTCTAATGCGCAATCAAGGTCAATCGCTCTCGTGAACTTCATCCTACGCTGGGACAAAGCGCACACAAAATCTGCGGCATTATATACTGGCGTCACTGAAACGGAAACGACGCTGCTCTTTGCGACCATTCTCGGCACCGCCCACATCGGAAATCCCATGCAACTCAAGAACCCCATCCTCGGTCTGTGCCAACAGTCCACCTTCATGCTCAGCGCTGCCAAAGTCGATCAATGCCCCGACGACGAAGGCTTCGAAGTGGCGTTCGCCGGGCGGTCCAACGCCGGTAAATCCAGTGCGCTGAACACCCTGACCCACGCCAGCCTCGCGCGTACCTCGAAGACGCCAGGACGCACACAGCTGTTGAACTTCTTCAAGCTAGACGAAGAACGACGTCTGGTCGACCTTCCGGGCTACGGCTACGCAAAAGTACCGATCCCGCTGAAGCAGCACTGGCAGCGCCACCTGGAAGCCTACCTGGGCAGCCGTGAGAGCCTGAAGGGCCTGATCCTGATGATGGACATCCGTCATCCAATGACCGACTTCGACCTGCTGATGCTCGATTGGGCCGTGGCCAGCGGCATGCCAATGCACATCCTGCTAACCAAAGCCGACAAGCTGACCTTTGGCGCAGCCAAAAATACCCTGCTCAAGGTCCAGGCAGAAATCCGTAAAGGCTGGGGCGACGCCGTGACCATCCAACTGTTCTCGGCCCCTAAACGCCTGGGCCTGGAAGACGCCTACACGGTATTGGCGGACTGGATGGAGCTTGCGGACAAGGGCGCCGAGGCGGCCGAGTAAAAATCGCAGGCAAAAAAAACCCCGAATTTCATATGGGGAGGGAGAAATTCGGGGTTTAAGCTTCTGGACCGCTAGGGCGGGGTCCAGTTATCTGCCAACACTTAACACAACATAGGAGCATCGAAGGGCTTCACCACCCATTCAGTAACTCTGAGTGGTGTTTCACGGGTTTAGTTCCTGGCGACCACAAAATCGATTGGCAATAAACCCAAGAATTTTTCGACCTAAGCGCCTTTCACCCCGCAATCGCCGCGACACTATGCCGCGGCGCCCCCTGCAAAAAATCGCGAAAAAACGGCTCAGTGAGCCTCATCCCAGTTGTTGCCAACGCCGACTTCCACCAAAAGTGGCACCTCGAGGGTGGCCGCAGCGCTCATGTGCTGGCGAATTTCGTCGCGCACCTGATCGACCAGGTCTTCGCGAACTTCCAGCACCAGTTCATCGTGTACCTGCAGGATTACCCGGGCGTCGAGGCCAGAGTTCGCCAGCCAGTTATCCACAGCCACCATGGCCTTCTTGATGATGTCCGCCGCCGTGCCTTGCATCGGCGCGTTGATCGCGGTGCGTTCGGCACCGGCGCGCTCTTGCGGCTTGTTGGAGTTGATTTCCGGCAAGTACAGCCGGCGACCGAACAGGGTCTCGACATAGCCCTGTTCCGCCGCCTGGGCGCGGGTGCGATCCATGTATTCACGCACGCCCGGGTAACGCGCGAAATAGGTGTCGATATAGGCCTTGGCGGTCTTGGTGTCGACGCCGATGTCCTTGCCCAGCTTCTGCGCCCCCATGCCGTAGATCAGGCCAAAGTTGATGGCCTTGGCGCTGCGGCGCTGCTCGGTGGTGACGTCCGCCAGCTCGACCCGGAACACTTCCGCAGCCGTGGCGGTGTGCACATCCAGGTTACTGCGGAAGGCATTGAGCAGGCCTTCATCGCGGGACAGGTGGGCCATGATCCGCAGCTCGATCTGCGAATAGTCTGCCGCCAGCAGCTTGTAGCCGCTCGGCGCGATGAACGCCTGGCGGATGCGCCGGCCTTCGGCAGTGCGCACCGGAATGTTCTGCAAGTTCGGATCACTGGAGGACAGCCGCCCGGTAGAGGCCACCGCCTGGTGATAGGAGGTGTGAATGCGACCGGTGCGTGGGTTGATCTGCTCGGGCAGACGGTCGGTGTAGGTGCTTTTCAGTTTGCTCATGGAGCGGTACTGCATCAGTACCTTGGGCAGTTGGTAGTCCTCCTCCGCCAGCTTGGCCAGCACCTCTTCGGCGGTGGACGGTTGGCCCTTGGCAGTCTTCTTCAGCACCGGGTAGCCGAGCTTTTCATAAAGAATCACCCCAAGCTGCTTGGGTGAGCCGAGGTTGAACTCCTCGCCGGCAATCTCGAAGGCTTCACGCTCCAGCGCCACCAGCTTGTTGCCCAACTCGACGCTCTGTTCGCCGAGCAGCTTGTCATCCACCAGCGCGCCCTGGCGCTCGATCCGCGCCAACACGGGCACCAACGGCATCTCGATATCACTCAGGACACTGGCCAGGCTCGGGATGGCCGCCAGTTTTTCGTGCAGGGTCTGGTGCAGACGCAGGGTCACGTCGGCATCTTCGGCGGCATAAGGACCCGCCTGTTCCAGGGCAATTTGATCGAAGGTCAGTTGCTTGACGCCCTTGCCGGCGATGTCCTGGAAACTGACGGTGGTGTGGTCAAGGTACTTCTGCGCCAGGCTGTCCATGTCATGGCGGGTGGCCACGGAGTTGAGTACGTAGGACTCCAGCATGGTGTCGAAGGCAATCCCGCGCACGGTGATGCCGCATGCTTGATCGCCACCGATGGCGCAGTTGGCCAGGATATTCATGTCGAACTTGGCGTGCTGGCCGACCTTGAGCTTTGCAGGATCTTCGAGCAGCGGCTTGAGGGCGCGCAAGACCGTGTCGCGATCCAACTGTTCCGGCACGCCTATGTAGGAGTGAGTCAGCGGAATGTAGGCCGCTTCATTGGCCCGGACCGCAAACGACAGGCCGACCAGTTGCGCCTGCTGGGCATCGACCCCGGTGGTTTCGGTGTCGAAGGCGAACAGCGGCGCGTTGCGCAACTTCTCCAGCCACACGTCGAAACGCGCCTGATCGAGGATGGTTTCGTACTGCGCCTCAGCCCCCACAGGCTCTTCAACGGCTACGTCCGTCTCGACCGCACTCAGCAGATCGGTCGCGGGCTCGGGTTGGGCCGCGGTCGCCAGCTCGACGCGCTTGGCATCGCGCTGCAACTCGTCGGACCAACTCTTGAACTCAAGCAGGGCATACAGCTCGGCCAGCTTGTCGCGGTCCGGCTCACGCAGGTGCAGGTCGTCCAGGCCCACATCCAGCGGCACGTCGACCTTGATGGTCGCCAGTTGATAGGACAGGAACGCCATCTCCCGATGTTCTTCGAGTTTGGCCGGCAGCGTCTTGGCGCCACGAATCGGCAGGCTCGGGACACTATCGAGCTGCGCGTACAGCTCGGTCAGACCGCCGTTCACCCCAACCAACAGGCCGGATGCGGTCTTGGGTCCAATCCCCGGAACCCCGGGAATGTTGTCGGAGGAATCGCCCATCAGCGCCAGGTAGTCGATGATCTGCTCGGGAGCGACACCGAATTTCTCCTTCACGCCAGCCACGTCCATCGAACTACCGGTCATGGTATTGACCAAGGTAATGTGCCCATCAACCAACTGCGCCATGTCCTTGTCGCCGGTGGAAATCACCACCGGACGGTCAGCGGCCGCACTGCTGCGGGCCAACGTGCCGATCACATCGTCCGCCTCGACGCCTTCAACGCACAGCAGCGGGAAGCCGAGGGCGATCACGCTGGCGTGCAGCGGCTCGATCTGGACGCGCATGTCGTCAGGCATGCTCGGACGGTTGGCCTTGTATTCGGCGTACATGTCGTCGCGAAAGGTCCCACCCTTGGCATCGAACACGACAGCGAAAGGGCTGTCCGGGTACTGCTTGCGCAGACTCTTGAGCATGTTCAGCACGCCCTTGACCGCTCCGGTCGGCAGGCCTTTGGAAGTGGTCAAAGGTGGCAGCGCGTGAAAGGCGCGGTACAGGTATGAAGAACCGTCCACCAGGACGAGGGGGGCTTGGCTCATGAGCAGGATCAACCTTTTCGGCGGGTCCGGCGCTAGAATAGCGGGACCATTGACGACAAAGGGACAAGGTTATCATGCGCACACTCAATCGCCTGTTGCTGGCTGGCTTGTTTAGCGTCATTCCATTGGCCGCCATGGCGGTGGATGACGCCCCCTCGCCAGAGCCGGAAGTCACGATCCGCACGGAAGGCGATAAAACCATTCAGGAATACCGTCAGAACGGCTTCCTGTACGCGATCAAGGTCACACCGAAGAGCGGCGTTCCGTACTTTCTGGTGCGCGCAGACGGCACGGAAGCCAATTTCATCCGCTCGGATCAGCCCGATATGCTGATTCCGGCGTGGAAGATCTTTGAGTGGAAGTAGTTTCTTAACTTTAATCGGCGCTGGCTTGATCGCCGCGCCCGAACTGAGCAGTTTTTAACCATGTCTGTGTTCACCCCCCTGGCTCGGCCCGAGCTGGAAACCTTTCTCGCCCCGTATGGGCTCGGCCGCCTGCTTGATTTCCAGGGGATTGCCGCTGGTAGCGAAAACACCAATTTTTTCATCAGCCTGGAACAGGGCGAGTTCGTCCTGACCCTGGTCGAGCGCGGCCCGGTGCAGGAAATGCCGTTCTTCATCGAACTGCTGGACGTCTTGCATAACGCCAATCTTCCCGTGCCCTACGCCCTGCGCACCACCGACGGCATCGCCTTGCGCGAACTGGCCGGCAAACCTGCGCTGCTGCAGCCGCGACTGGCGGGCAAACACATCAAGGTGGCCAACGCCCAGCACTGCGCGCAGGTCGGCGAACTGCTGGCGCACCTGCACCTGGCAACCAAGGACCAGATGATCAAGCGCAAGACCGATCGCGGCCTGGACTGGATGCTTGAAGAGGGCACGCAGTTGCTCCCGCACCTGGGCGATGAGTCGCGCCAGTTGCTGCAACGCGCCCTGGACGAGATCCACGAGCAGAAGGTGAAAATCCTCGCCTTGCCCCGGGCCAACATCCACGCCGACCTGTTCCGCGACAATGCGATGTTCGAAGGCACCCACCTGACCGGGCTGATCGACTTCTACAACGCCTGCTCCGGCCCCATGCTCTATGACGTGGCCATCGCCCTGAACGACTGGTGCTCGGACGATGACGGGCTGATCGATGGACCACGGGCGCGGGCCTTGCTCGGCGCTTACGCGGCGCGGCGCCCGTTCAGCGCAGCCGAGGCCGAACTGTGGCCGACCCTGCTGCGCGTGGCCTGTGTGCGGTTCTGGCTGTCACGCCTGATCGCTGCCGAATCCTTTGCCGGGCAAGACGTGCTGATTCACGACCCGATGGAGTTCGAGCAACGTTTGGCCCAGCGCCAGCAGGTCAGTACGCCGTTGCCGTTCGCACTTTAAAAGCTTCGCGGGCAAGGCTTGCCCGCGATAGGACCGCCCCACATCCCAGCGTTTACAGCGACTCCAGGCACCCTGCCAGATCATTGCCCAGCTTTTCCAACACCTGCTCATAACCCTGGGCAGTCGCTGGCGTATAGCCGCCGAGCGCGTCCAGCTCCGCCAGTTTCACCGGCAAACCGGCCACCAGGGTCTCCGCCAGGCGTGGGCGCAGTGGCGGTTCGCTGAATACGCAGGTCTTACCGACAGCCTGCAGGCGCGCACGCATCGCCGCCACATGCTGGGCACCCGGCTGCACTTCGGCGACCACGCTGAACACACCCGCATGCTTGAGCCCATAGGCGTCTTCGAAATAGTCGAACGCTTCATGGAACACGAAGTAAGGCTTGCCTTCGACCACCGCCAGGCGCGCCTTCAAGCGCAAATCCAGGGCATCGAGGCGCTCATCGAAGGCTTTCAGGTTGCTTTGATAGCGCGGGGCATTGGCCGGATCAACGGCACTCAGGTCGGTGGCGATTTTCGCCGCAATCACCCGCGCATTCACCGACGATAGCCACAGGTGGGCATCGAGGCTGCCGGGACGATGATCGTGATCATGCTCGTCGGCCTCTTCGGCGTGGGAGTGATTGTCCTCGGCAAAATGGCGCAGCTTCAGGCCCGGCAACGCCTGCAGGGCCACCGATGGCAAGTTGCGCCCCTTGAGGACCCGAGGCAGGAAACCTTCCATGTCCGGACCGATCCAGTACAGCAGGTCTGCCGACTGCACCCGCCGTACGTCGGAAGGTCGCAGGGCATAGTGATGGGGAGAAGCGCCCGGCGGCAGCAGGACTTCCGGCACCCCGAGGCCGTCCTGCACCGCAGCGGCTATCAGCTGTACCGGCTTGATACTGGTCAGCACCCTAACTTCGGCGTGAGCGGCGTTGATCATGAAGAAACTGGCAGCAAATGTGACAAGGATGGCAAAAACTCTGGACACGATGACCACTCAAAGAGGCGAGAACGGGTAATATAATAACGTCTCTCACAATATTCGTCGCCGCTCATGCCTAAAACACCGCTTGCCAGTCGTCCCCACGACCACTCCCATTGCGTGCACACCGCACTGTCCGAGGCTGATGCGATCTGCGCACGCCAGGGCCTGCGCCTGACCGCGTTGCGGCGGCGGGTGCTGGAGTTGGTGTGGCAGAGCCACAAGCCGCTGGGCGCCTACGACATCCTGGCGGTGCTCAGCGAGCAGGACGGCCGCCGCGCCGCGCCTCCCACCGTATACCGCGCCCTGGATTTCCTGCTGGACAACGGCCTGGTGCATCGCATCTCGTCGCTCAACGCCTTCGTCGGCTGCAACCATCCAGGGCACGCCCATCAGGGCCAATTCCTGATCTGTCGGGAATGCCACGCGGCCATCGAGCTGGAACAAAAGTCCATCAGCGACACCATCATCCACAGTGCCGGTGAAGTCGGTTTTGTGGTCGAAGGCCAGACAGTCGAAGTGGTCGGACTCTGTTCGGGTTGCCAGGGGGCTTGATGAGCACTGCATTGATCCGCCTGGAGCAGGTGACGGTGACCTTTGCCGGGCAAAACGTGCTGGACAACATCCAGCTCAGCGTCGAGCCGGGGCAGATCGTCACCCTGATCGGCCCCAACGGTGCTGGCAAAACTACCCTGGTGCGCGCCGTGCTCGGCCTGCTCAAGCCCGACAGCGGCAGCGTGTGGCGCAAACCGAAGCTGCGGGTCGGCTATATGCCGCAAAAACTCCACGTCGACCCGACCCTGCCGCTGTCGGTCCTGCGTTTCCTGCGCCTGGTGCCGGGCGTGGACCGGGCACGAGCCCTGGCCGCACTCAAGGAAGTGGGTGCCGAACAAGTGATCGACAGCCCGGTGCAGAGCGTCTCCGGCGGTGAAATGCAGCGCGTGCTGCTGGCCCGGGCGCTGCTGCGCGAACCGCAACTGCTGGTGCTCGACGAACCGGTCCAGGGTGTCGATGTCGCCGGCCAGGCCGAGCTGTACAGCTTGATCACCCGCCTGCGCGACCGGCACGGCTGCGGCGTGCTGATGGTCTCCCACGACCTGCACCTGGTCATGAGCACCACCGACCAGGTGGTCTGCCTCAATCGCCATGTCTGCTGCTCCGGGCACCCTGAACAGGTCAGCTGCGACCCGGCATTTGTCGAGCTGTTCGGCAAGAACGCACAAAGCCTGGCGATCTATCACCACCATCACGACCATGCCCACGACCTGCACGGCTCGGTCGTCAGCGCGGCGCCCGCCGCTCATACCCACGTTCACGGAGATGGCTGCAAGCATGGCTGATTTTCTGTTGTATGCCCTGCTTGCAGGCCTGGCCTTGGCCGTCGTGGCTGGCCCGCTGGGATCGTTCGTGGTCTGGCGGCGCATGGCCTATTTTGGTGACACCCTGTCCCACGCGGCCCTGCTCGGCGTGGCCCTGGGCTTCTTGCTGGATGTCAGCCCAACCATCGCCGTCACCGTCGGCTGCCTGTTGCTGGCCGTGCTGCTGGTGACCCTGCAACAGCGTCAACCACTGGCCTCCGACACCTTGCTGGGGATTCTTGCACCCAGCACCCTCTCTCTGGGCCTGGTGGTACTAAGCTTCATGCATGAAGTGCGGATTGACCTGATAGCCTATCTGTTCGGCGACCTGCTGGCGATCAGCCCCGGCGACCTGGCCTGGATCCTCGGCGGCAGCACGGCTGTATTGCTGTTGCTGGTGGCGCTGTGGCGGCCTTTGCTGGCCATTACCGTGCACGAAGAACTCGCCATGATCGAAGGCCTGCCCGTGGCGGCGCTGCGCCTGACCTTGATGCTGTTGATTGCAGTGGTGATCGCGGTGGCGATGAAAATCGTCGGGGTGTTGTTGATCACCTCATTGCTGATCATTCCGGCGGCTGCGGCACAACGCCACGCCCGCTCGCCCGAGCAAATGGCCTTGGGTGCAAGCTTGCTGGGTATACTCGCGGTCTGCGGTGGCCTGGCGCTGTCGTGGTTCAAGGACACGCCGGCCGGCCCCTCGATTGTGGTCGTGGCCGCCGCGCTGTTTCTGCTGAGTTTTGTCCTGCCCCGCCGAGGGGTGTAGACTTGCTCGTTTTTTGCGCAATCAGAGAGTCGCAGGAATGAAGCCGTTCGCCTCCCGTTATCTGCTCCTTGTTGCATTTTTGCTGCTGGGTGCCTGCCAAAGCACGCCGCCTGCGCCCGAGGTCCCGGACGCGCGGGCGACGGCGATTGCCCAGCTGGAACAAAGCCTGGCCAGCAACGAACTGGCCACCGCCGAAGGTCAACTGGCGGCCTTGCAGGCACAATCGCCCGACGACCCGTCCCTGGAGCAATACCAGCGTCAACTGGCCGAAGCCTATTTGCAGCGCAGCCAGATCGTCCTGCAAAAGGGTGACGTCAACGCCGCCGCCACCGCCCTCAGCCGCGCTCGGGCGCTGATGCCCAAGGCGCCGGCACTGACCGGTGGCGTCAACGGCGCCATCACCGAGGCCCGTAAAGCCGAACTGGAAAAAGCCGAGGCCGCCCTCCTGGCTGCCGCCGCCAAACCCCAGGCCAAGGTCATCGACCCGACCGCCGAAAGCACCACCGTGGCACTGAACATCACCGATAGTCGACAACTTCGACGGCAACTGGATGCGATTGCCGCCGATGTAGTGAATTACCAATGTGACGTCAGCATCCAGGCACCCCGCACTCAGGACTACCCGTGGCTGGCGACCTTGCTGACTAAACGGGTGAAGAAGCTCGACCCCGACTTTGACCTGAAGATCGAGCGGCAGATCCTGCGCCACATTCCGGCGCAAATGGTGCTGGCGCCACGCAAAGACTGATACACGCTATTCGCTGGCGAGCCGCAAGCGGGCGCCAGCGAAAGCGATCTTTGTGCCTAAGCCGGTACCGCCTTGGCTTTCGCCTCACGGTCCCACACCCGATGTTGCCCGATTGCGGCAAAGAACGCCTTGGTCAAAGTACCGCCCGCGCCCACGACCAGCCCGGCATCGGCTTGCAGCTTCAACACATCGAGCAATTGTTTGGCCTCGCCCTGCAGCGCGATCGCCTTGAGGTGCTTGTACGCCTCCAACAGGTAGTGCAGCGCCACGCCATCGGTGCTCAACGCCTTGATTGATGGCGCGCCACCCGGTACGAACACCGCATCGAAAGCCACCGAAGGCGACCCTTCCATGGACCCATCCACCGGCAGGCTTTTGCCATCCGCGGTTTTCACCGGTGCCGACGTCGGCCCCAACAGTTTGGCGTGCGCGCCTTCGGCCTCCAGGGCTTTTTTCATGGCATCGATCGCCGCGCCATCGACGCCGTTGGCCGCCAGGATCGCGACTTTGCGGGTCTTGATGTTTTCCGGCAGCAAGTTGGCCTGACTGAGCGCAGGGGAGCGTTCCAGCGCGGTTTTGCGCACTTGCACCGTGCCCGCCTTGGGTACCGGCAGGCCGAGGTTCTGCGCCACACGTCCGGCCAGTTCCAGGTCGATGTTGGCGAGAATTTCATTGACCTCCCGCGCCCGGATGAACTCACGCTCGACCTTGCCCAGCTCGAAGCTGTAGGCGGCGATGATGTGCTCCTGCTCGTGCTTGCTCATGCTGTGGAAAAACAGCCGTGCCTGGGAGAAGTGATCACTGAAGGATTCGCTGCGCTGGCGGATCTTGTTGGCGTCGATGCGCTCAGGGTAACTCTCGAAGCCGCCATCGCTGGCCGCCGCCGGGGTTTCTTTCGGCCAGCCGCCATCGATGGAGTTCGGTTCGTAGGCCGCGCGCCCCTTGTCGATGGTGGTGCGGTGCAACGCATCACGCTGGCCGTTGTGGAACGGCGCGACAGGGCGATTGATGGGTATCTCGTGAAAGTTCGGTCCTCCGAGTCGGCTGATCTGCGTATCAGTGTAGGAAAACAGCCGACCTTGCAGCAGCGGGTCATTGGAAAAATCGATCCCCGGCACGATGTGCCCTGGGCAGAACGCAACCTGCTCGGTTTCGGCAAAAAAATTGTCCGGGTTACGGTTGAGTACCATTTTGCCGAGCGGGGTGATCGGCACCAACTCCTCGGGAATCAGCTTGGTGGGGTCGAGGATGTCGAAATCGAAAGCATGCTCGTTTTCCTTCTCGATGACTTGAACCCCCAGTTCCCACTCGGGGTAGTCGCCCATCTCGATGGCGTCCCACAGGTCGCGGCGATGATAGTCGGCGTCTTTGCCGGCAAGCTTCTGGGCTTCGTCCCACACCAGCGAGCAGGTGCCTGCAGTGGGGCGCCAGTGGAATTTCACAAAACGCGACTTCCCGGCCGCATTGATCAGGCGGAAGGTGTGGACGCCAAAGCCCTGCATGCTGCGCAGACTTTTGGGAATCGCCCGGTCGGACATGGCCCAGATCACCATGTGCGCCGACTCCGGTTGCAACGAAACAAAATCCCAGAACGTATCGTGCGCCGAACCACCGGTCGGTATTTCGTTGTGCGGTTCAGGTTTTACGGCGTGGACGAAGTCGGGAAACTTGATGGCATCCTGGATGAAAAATACCGGCATGTTGTTGCCGACCAGGTCGAAGTTGCCTTGCTCGGTGAAGAATTTCACGGCGAACCCACGCACATCCCGCACGGTATCACCGGAGCCACGGGGGCCCTGCACCGTGGAGAACCGCACGAACACCGGCGTTTTGTGCCCGGGATCCTGAAGGAAACCGGCCTTGGTCAGTTCGGCGTGGTTCTCGTAACTCTGAAAGAAGCCATGGGCCCCGGTGCCCCGGGCATGAACGATGCGCTCGGGAATCCGCTCATGGTCAAAGTGGGTGATCTTTTCCCGCATGATGAAGTCTTCGAGCAGCGAAGGGCCGCGCGCGCCAGCCTTCAGGCTATTCTGGTTATCGGCGACCTTGACCCCCTGATTAGTGCGCAACGCCTGCTCGCTGGCGTCCGAACGAAAGGTTTCCAGGCTTTGCAGCTTAGCGTTGCTGTTGGCGCGGTCCGGGGTATCGGTGCCGGCCAGTTGGCTCTTGCCGGCGCCAGGTTTTTTGGTACTCATCAGTGCTGAACTCCTCGATCGGGATTCGCGCGTACGGCGAGATCCGTGAGCTAAATCCCCAGGCACGGCCCTGGGAGTTTTTCAGTGCTGAAGTAGTGACTGATATGGCGGGGGAGCCGTTCCTTTTTTATGACCTTTGATCGCGTCATTGCCAAATGAAAGGATGAATACGAAATAAATGCTAAGAACCTCTATACGGACAGGCTAAAATGCGCGCCCGGCTAACCGCTGATCCTTTTCTAACGCGCCCCACAAGGTTCGCTACGTGATCGAGTTTCAAAACGTCCATAAAACCTACCGCGTTGCCGGTAGGGATATTCCTGCCCTGCACCCGACCAGTCTGACGATTGAGAACGGCCAGGTGTTTGGCCTGATCGGCCATTCCGGCGCGGGAAAAAGTACCCTGCTGCGCCTGATCAACCGCCTGGAAGACTCCAGTGGCGGCAAGATCATCGTCGATGGTGAGGAAGTCACTGCGCTGGACGCCACTGCGTTGCGCCGTTTCCGCCAGCAAGTCGGGATGATCTTCCAGCACTTCAACCTGCTGGCCTCCAAGACCGTGGCCGACAACGTGGCGCTGCCGCTGACCCTGGCCGGTGAACTGTCCCGCGCCGACATCGACCGGCGCGTGGCCGAGTTGCTGGCGCGGGTAGGCCTGTCCGACCACGCCAGGAAGTACCCGGCGCAGTTGTCCGGTGGCCAGAAGCAGCGCGTCGGCATCGCCCGCGCCCTGGCGACCAAGCCGAAGATCCTGTTGTGCGACGAAGCCACCAGCGCCCTGGACCCACAAACCACGGCGTCGGTCCTGCAACTGCTGGCCGAGATCAACCGCGAACTGAAACTGACCATCGTGCTGATCACCCATGAAATGGACGTGATTCGCCGGGTCTGCGACCAGGTGGCCGTGATGGACGCTGGCGTGATTGTCGAGCAAGGCCCGGTGGCCCAGGTGTTCCTGCACCCCAAGCACCCGACCACCAAGCGCTTTGTCCAGGAAGACGAGCAAGTCGACGAAAGCGAACAGCGCGATGACTTCGCCCACGTGCCGGGCCGTATCGTGCGCCTGACCTTCCAGGGCGATGCCACCTATGCGCCGCTGCTGGGCACTGTCGCCCGCGAGACAGGAGTGGACTACAGCATCCTCGCCGGCCGCATCGACCGCATCAAAGACGTCCCTTACGGGCAACTGACCCTGGCCATCACTGGCGGTGACATGGAAGCGGCCTTTGCCCACTTCACCGCCGCCGATGTCCACATGGAGGTGCTGCGCTAATGGAACTGCTGACAAGTTTCTTCGCCAATATCGACTGGTATGAAATCTGGCTGGCCACTGGCGACACCCTGCTGATGCTCGGTGGCTCGCTGCTGTTCACCGTCCTGCTGGGCCTGCCACTGGGCGTACTGTTGTTCCTGTGCAGCCCGCGCCAGTTGCTTGAAGCCAAGGGCGTCTACGCGCTGCTGTCGCTGATCGTCAACATCCTGCGCTCGCTGCCGTTCATCATTCTGCTGATTGTGATGATCCCGTTCACCGTACTGATTACCGGCACCTCGCTGGGTGTCGGCGGTGCGATCCCGCCGCTGGTGGTGGGTGCCACGCCGTTCTTTGCGCGCCTGGTAGAAACAGCCCTGCGTGAAGTCGATCGGGGCATCATCGAAGCGACCCAGGCCATGGGCGCCAGCACCCGCCAGATCATCACCAATGCCTTGCTGCCGGAAGCGCGCCCAGGCATCTTTGCGGCGATCACGGTGACGGCCATCACACTGGTGTCCTACACGGCGATGGCCGGTGTGGTCGGCGCCGGTGGCCTGGGTGACCTGGCGATCCGCTTCGGTTACCAACGCTTCCAGACAGACGTGATGGTAGTGACCGTGGTGTTGCTGCTGGTGCTGGTCCAAGTGTTGCAAACCGTCGGCGATAAGCTGGTGGTGCACTTTTCCCGAAAATAAATGCAATCGCCGGCATCACGCTGGCAGGCGCCCGAACGGGCGCTTCACAAGGAGTTTGCTGGATGAAAAAACTACTCGTTGCGTTCGCTGCCGTTGCCGCGTTCTCTGCCCAGGCCGCCGAAACCCTGACCGTGGCCGCCAGCCCGGTGCCGCATGCGGAAATCCTTGAGTTCGTGAAGCCGGCCCTGGCCAAGGAAGGCGTGGACTTGAAGGTCAAGGTCTTCACCGACTACGTGCAACCCAACGTACAGGTCGCGGAAAAACGCCTGGACGCCAACTTCTTCCAGCACCAGCCGTACCTCGATGAATTCAACAAGGCCAAGGGCACTCACCTGGTGAGCGTGGCGGGCGTGCACATCGAGCCGCTGGGCGCTTACTCCAGCAAGTTCAAGACCCTGGCCGAGCTGCCGGGCGGCGCCACCGTGGTCATCCCGAACGACGCCACCAACGGCGGCCGCGCCCTGCTGCTGTTGGACAAGGCCGGCCTGATCAAGCTGAAGGACTCGACTAACATCCTGTCGACCGTCAAGGACATCGCCGAGAACAACAAGGGCCTGAAATTCCGCGAACTGGAAGCGGCGACCATCCCGCGCGTCCTGACCCAGGTCGACCTGGCGCTGATCAACACCAACTACGCCCTGGAAGCCAAGCTGGACCCGTCCAAGGACGCGCTGACCATCGAAGGCAAGGACTCGCCTTACGTGAACATCCTGGTGGCGCGTGAAGACGACAAGAACAGCGATGCCATGAAGAAGCTGGTAGCGGCCCTGCACACTCCAGAAGTGAAAGCCTTCATCCTGGAGAAGTACAAAGGCGCGGTACTGCCGGCGTTCTGATCTGACGTCACACGGTCAACAAAAGAGGCGCATTGATTGCGCCCCTTTTTTGTGTCCGAAACACTCGCCCTTGTGGGGGCGGGAGTCATTGCCGGCTGAGCATCACCGGTAACTGCGCCACCAGCTTCGCGTTGTTCAGCGGTGCGCGGATGAAGCCACGCTGGGTGCCGTCCGGGCCGATGACCGCGAGGTTGCCGCTGTGGTCGACGGTGTAGTTGGGCTTGCTGGTGTCCGCCGGGATGAACGGGATACTCACCGCGTTGGCGACTTTTTGCAGTTCCTCGACCGAGGTTGGGGTCAGGCCGATGAATTGCGGATCGAAGTAGCCCAGGTACTGCTTGAGCTGCTGGGGTGTATCGCGATGCGGGTCGACGCTGACCAGGATGATCTGCAACTTGTCGACCGCATCCGCCGGCAGCTCACTCTTGATCTGCCGCAGCTGGGCCAGGGTGGTCGGGCAGATGTCCGGGCAGAACGTATAGCCGAAGAACAGCAGGCTCCATTTGCCTTTCAACTCGTTGACCATCACCGGCTGGCCATCCTGATTGGTCATCTGCAAGGCCGGCAAGGTGCGGCTTTGCGGCAGCAGGATGATTCCGGCGTCGATCAGTGCAGTCGGGTCCCCCTGGCCTTTGCCAGACAGGACCTTGTTGATGGTCAGCCCCAGGACCAGCGCAATCAGGGCAACGAGGATGAAGACGGTTTTCTGGGTTCGAGTCATAGGTTCAACATTAGGTAATGGTCTACGAGCAGGGCGATGAACAGCAGGAACAAGTAGTAAATAGAGTACTTGAAGGTGTTGATCGCCGCGTGCGGCCGAGTGCCACGGTACAGCACCACGGCCCATTGCAGAAACCGCGCGCCCAGGACCAGCGCACAGACCAGGTACAGCAGGCCGCTCATGTGGATCACGTACGGCATCAGGCTCACCGCCAGCAGCACGCAGGTGTAGAGCAGGATGTGGACCTTGGTGTAGTGCTCGCCGTGGGTTACCGGCAACATCGGGATATCGGCCTTGGCGTACTCCTCCTTGCGGTGAATCGCCAGCGCCCAGAAGTGCGGCGGGGTCCAGGCGAAGATGATCAGCACCAGCAGCAGGGGCTCTGCACTGACGTGCCCGGTCGTGGCAACCCAGCCGAGCAGGGGCGGGGCGGCACCGGTCAAGCCGCCGATAACAATGTTCTGCGGCGTCGCACGCTTGAGGAAGCCGGTGTAGATCACCGCATAACCCAACAGGGATGCGAGGGTCAGCCAGGCCGTCAACGGATTGGTGAACGCCAGCAGCAACGCCTGGCCACTCAGCGCCAACATCAGGGCGAAGGTCAGCGCCGCCGCGGGTGACACCCGGCCTTCGGCCAGCGGCCGTTTATGGGTGCGGGCCATGACCGCGTCGATCCGCCGGTCCACCACATGATTGACCGCCGCCGCCGCCCCGGCACACAGGGCAATGCCCAGGTTACCGAACACCAGCACGGTCCAGGGTACGCCCGCGCGGGTGGCGAGGAACATGCCGACCAGTGAAGTGATCAGCATCAACACCACCACCTTGGGCTTGGTCAGCTCCAGGTAGTCGCGCCAGATCGCCTGGCTGGGCCGTTCGCCGATCAGAGTCGCCATGGCATTTCTCCTTTTATTGTTATGGGCCCGGCCGCATGTTTACGGGGGCTGAAGCGCCAGCGTCGCAGCGCCGGCTGCTTGACCCGGACCAGGCTGGTGCGGGCGTGATAGTTGACCAGCACCAGACACAGCAACAACGCTGCGCCGCCGGCGTTGTGAGCCACGGCGACCGGCAAGGGCAGGTGGAACAGCACGTTGCTGATGCCCAGGCTGATTTGCGCCGCCAGGGCCACCAACACCAGGCCGGCGAGACGGGTCATGCCAACCCCCTTCAGTTGCCAGGCCAGGCCGAGCAACACCAGGGTCACCAGCAAGGCACCGATACGGTGGGTCAGGTGGATGGCGGTGCGTGCATCGCTGTCCAGCTGTCCACCCAGGTAGTTGGGGCCAATGTGTTGGGTCAGGTGAAAGCCGTTGGCAAAATCCGCCGGCGGCAACCACTGGCCATGGCAGGTCGGGAAGTCGATACAGGCCACCGCCGCGTAGTTGGAGCTGACCCACCCCCCCAATGCGATCTGCCCGATCACCAGCAGCAGGCCGGCTGTTGCCCAATACTGCAGGCGGCGCGGCACGATCAACGCCGGCAGTACCCCGGACAAGCGCAAGGTCAACAGAAACAGCAGGCTCAAGGTGGCAAACCCACCGAGCAGATGCCCGGTCACCACCTGCGGCCAGAGCTTGAGCGTCACCGTCCACATGCCGAAGGCGGCCTGGGCAAACACCACTACCAGCAGGAACAGGGGCAGTTTCAAGGGTTGGTCGGGATGCCGGCGATGGGTCCAGGCCCGAGCCGCCAGCAGCACGATCAGCAGGCCCAGGGTGCCGGCGAAGTAGCGGTGGATCATCTCGTTCCAGCCCTTGCGGGCTTCCACCGGAGTACCGGGAAAATGCAGCTCGGCATGGGCCAGTTGGGCTTCGCTTTTCGGCACGCTGATAAAGCCGTAGCACCCCGGCCAGTCCGGGCAACCCAGGCCGGCGTGGGTCAGCCGGGTGTAGGCACCCAGCAACACAACAATCAGTGCCAGCAGGGTGGCAAACAGCGCGAGGCGAAATCCAGGTTTGGCCATGACGATGCCCTTATCCGATGTTCGACAGTTTCAGCAGATGGCGCAGGTCGTTGAGCAAGTCCTTGCCTTTGACCGTGGGGCTATAACGCAACACCAGGTTGCCGTGGGGGTCGACGATCCACAGTTGCGGCGCAGCTTGATCCCCGGTGGTTTTGCTGAACGTGGTCAGGTCCATGGGATAACGCTGTAGCTGTGGGTATTCGCGGGTCAGCTTGGCTTCGTAGTCGCTGCTCAAGGGTTGTGCGGCGGCCAATGCGTGACTGGCGCGCGAGGCATCGCGACCGAGGCCGATCTGGATCTGGCGCGCCAGGTACACCAGTTGCTGGCAGTCGACCGAACAGGCCTTGGGCGCTGTCACCAACACCTGCCAGCGGTCTCCCTGAGCCTGTACGCCGAGGTCGGCACGGGTCTGGCCGTTGCCGATCAGTTCGCCGTGGTAACTGCGACCCTCAGGCACCCAGAACTGCCATTTGTACATGCCGGTGGCGAGGATCATCGGACCGATCACCCCCAGCAGGATCAGCAGCAGCTGCACGCGACCCTTGCGCCGGTTCGACGAAGTTTTCGCCTCAGACATGCTGGGTGGATTCATGGCCGCTCCCATGGTGTTTCTCCTTTGCGTTGTGCCAGCCGAGATAGAGATAAAGACCCAGCAGGGCAATCGCCAGGGCGAACCACTGCACGGCATAAGCCAGGTGTTTTTCCGGCCCCATGGCCACCACCGGCCAATCAGCCTGGTAGGACGCCGGACCGCTTTCGGTGCGTAATTCGTAGGCGAAACCTTCACGACCCAGCGCCGCCCAAAGCTTGGCCGGCTCAACGGCAGTGACCAGTCGTGGCCAAGTCGTGGCGCTGGGGTCGGCGTGGAGCTGGAAAGTCGCGCCGGGAGCGACGTACACCCAGGCGTCGAGACTCAGCACCGTCTGCGGCGTGGTGAATTGCGGCGGTGTGCGCCGGTCCGGCCATGGCAGCCAGCCACGATTGACCAGCAGCCAGAGTCTCGTCGCCTGATCCTGGAACGGTTGCAGCAACTCGACCCCGACCTTGCCATCGCGCTGACGGTTATCGAGCAGCAGACTGTGCCCGGCATCGAACTGGCCATGCAGGCGCACTCGGCGAAAGGCCGGATCCTCGGTGTGTTGCAGCTCGGCGCTGGCCATCGGCTCGGCGACCCGGCGCTCAGCGTAGCTGTTCAGCAGGGCGCTCTTTTCCGCGCCACGACTCAGTTGCCAGAACCCCAGCGAGACCAGTAGCGGCAGCAACAGGGCCACCACCAGGGTCGGCACGATGCCCGGCCGGAAACGCTTCATGACAGCGCCAGTAAGTCAGCGGGCGAGCTAGCTATACTCAAGTGCATCGCGCTTCCCCCGGAGTCCCACCATGCTCAAAGCAGCCATCGTCCTGATGCTGATTGCCACGGTCTTCAGCCTGTTCAGCGGCCTGTTTTTTCTGGTCAAGGACGACAGCAGCTCACATCGCCTGGTCATCGCCTTGAGCGTTCGTGTCGGTCTGGCCGCCATCACCGTCGGCCTGATCGCCTGGGGCTTCTTCAGTGGCCAACTGGTTTCTCACGCCCCCTGGTAGCGCGCCTCAGAGTACGTAGACAAAAACAAACAGGCCGATCCAGACCACGTCCACGAAGTGCCAGTACCAGCTCGCGGCCTCGAAGCCGAACTGGTGCTCGGCATCGAAATGCCCGCGCAACACCCGCATCAGCATCACGAACAGAATCAGAGTGCCGATGGTCACGTGGGCGCCGTGGAAGCCGGTGAGCATGAAGAAGGTTGCGCCGTAGATCCCCGAGCCCAGGGTCAGGCCCAGTTCTTGGTAGGCGTGGATGTATTCCTCGGCCTGGAAGCCGAGAAAGGCGCAGCCCAGCAGTACGGTCAGCGCCAGCCAGATTTTCAGCGCCCCGCGATGGCCTTTTTTCAGGGCATGGTGGGCGATGGTCACAGTGACACTGGAGCTGACCAGAATCACCGTGTTGAGCAACGGCAGGCCCCAGGGGCTGATGACGTCCTTGGGTGGCGGGAACAGCTTGGAGTCCGGGTTTTCCAGCAATGGCCAGACGAACTGGAAGTTCGGCCAGAGCATGTGGGCCAGGCCCTTTTCCCCTTCACCGCCCAGCGCCGGCCCCGAGATGTGCCGCACGTAGAACAGCGCACCGAAAAACGCGATGAAGAACATCACCTCGGAGAAGATGAACCAGCTCATGCCCCAGCGGAACGAGCGATCCAGCTGGGCGCTGTACAGCCCCGCGCGACTTTCCTTGATCACCGCACCAAACCAGCCAAACAGCATGTAGGCCAGCAGCAACCCCCCGACGAAAAAGATCAGCGGGCCGTGGGATTCCGGGCGTGCCGCCTTCAGATCGTTGAACCAAGTGGCCAGGCCAAACACCGTGACGAACATGCCGATGGTGGCGATGATCGGCCATTTGCTTTGGGCGGGAACGTAATAATGCTCATGAGTTGCCATTTATTGTTCTCCTTATCGGGCACGCTTGAACGTCTAGCCACCGGTCTTTTGTGCAACAGCCACGGGTGGATGACGCGCGGTGATATCGAACAGCGTGTAAGCCAGCGTCAGGTGCTTCACATCCTTGGGCATATCGCGATCAACGATGAAACGTACCGGCATCTCGATCTGCTGACCGGGCTGCAGCACTTGCTGGGTAAAGCAGAAACATTCGGTCTTGTGGAAATACATTGCCGCAGCACTGGGTGAAATGCTCGGCACCGCCTGGGCGCTCATCGGGTGGCTGCTGGGGTTGCGGGCGATGAAAATCATCTCGTTGACCGCACCGGGGTGGACCACGATGTCATCGGACTTGGGATAAAACTCCCAGACCATGTCGATCGCATTGGTGGACAGGAACTGCACCCGCACCTGGCGCGACTCGTCCACCTGCTGCTCACCGGAATACTGCCCGCCGGTCTTGCCATTGATTCCCAGCGCCTTGCACATCACGTCATAGATCGGCACCAGGGCAAACCCGAAGACAAACATCGCCACCACCACCAGCAATAAACGGGTCACCAGTTTTTTCGTGGAAATCGAATCAGCCATGATTCAAAACCTCCCCCGAGAACCCTGCCGCGGCGTTCATTTCACTTCCGGCGGAGTGGTGAAGGTGTGATACGGCGCGGGTGAAGGAATGCTCCACTCCAGGCCTTCCGCGCCATCCCACGGTTTGGCCGGTGCTGGCTCGCCGCCGCGGATGGTCTTGATCACGATGAACAGGAAGAAGATCTGCGTCGCGCCAAACATGAAGGCGCCAATCGAAGACACCATGTTGAAATCGGCAAACTGCAAGTTGTAGTCCGGGATGCGGCGTGGCATGCCCGCCAGCCCGACGAAGTGCATCGGGAAAAACGCCATGTTCATGCCGATGAAGGACAACCAGAAATGCAGCTTGCCCAGGGTCTCGTCATACATGTGCCCGGTCCACTTGGGCATCCAGTAGTAGGCGGACGCGAAGATGCCGAAGATCGCCCCCGGCACCAGCACGTAGTGGAAGTGCGCCACCACGAAGTAGGTGTCCTGGTACTGGAAGTCCGCCGGCGCGATGGCCAGCATCAACCCGGAGAAACCGCCAATCGAGAACAGGATCACGAACGCCACGGCAAACAGCATGGGGGTCTCGAACGTCAGCGAGCCCTGCCACATGGTACTGGCCCAGTTGAACACCTTGACCCCGGTGGGCACCGCGATCAGCAGGGTGGCGTACATGAAGAACAGCTCGCCCACCAGCGGGATGCCCACCACGAACATGTGGTGCGCCCAGACGATGAACGACAGGAAGGCGATGCTCGCCGTCGCGTAGACCATTGAGGTGTAGCCAAACAGCGGTTTGCGCGAGAAGGTCGGGATGATCGAGCTGACGGCACCGAAGGCCGGCAGGATCATGATGTACACCTCAGGGTGACCAAAGAACCAGAACACATGCTGGAACAGCACCGGGTCACCGCCACCGGCGGCACTGAAGAAGCTGGTGCCGAAGTGGATGTCCATCAGCATCATGGTCACGCAACCGGCCAGCACCGGCATCACCGCGATCAACAGGAAGGCGGTGATCAGCCAGGTCCAGACGAACAACGGCATTTTCATCAGGGTCATGCCGGGGGCGCGCAGGTTGAGGATGGTGGCGACCACGTTGATCGCCCCCATGATCGAACTGATACCCATCAGGTGAATGGCGAAGATGAAAAAGGTCACGCTTTCCGGGGCGTAGGTCGTGGACAGCGGTGCGTAGAAGGTCCAGCCGAAGTTCGGTCCGCCACCGGGCATGAACAAGGTCGAGACCAGCATCAGGAACGCTGCCGGCAGCAGCCAGAAACTGAAGTTGTTCATCCGCGGCAGGGCCATGTCCGGCGCGCCGATCATCAGCGGGATCATCCAGTTGGCCAGGCCGACAAACGCCGGCATCACCGCGCCGAAGACCATGACCAGGCCGTGCATGGTGGTCATCTGGTTGAAGAACGCCGGCTCGACGATCTGCAGTCCGGGCTGGAACAGCTCGGCACGGATCACCATGGCAAACGAACCGCCGAGCAGGAACATCATGAAGCTGAACCACAGGTACAGCGTGCCGATGTCCTTGTGGTTGGTGGTCAGCACCCAGCGCATCAGGCCCTTGGCGGGACCATGGGCGTGGTCATGGCCGGCATGACCATGGTCATCGATCACTGCACTCATGTCCTGACTCCTGTAGACGGATGGACTGGGCAGCTCGAGGCATCACGCCCCAAGCGCTCACGGGAACACGCAATCGACCGGGTCATTTGCTTTCCTCCTGCTTGAGGGCCAGCACATCTTTTGGCGTGACCATGTCGCCTTTGTTGTTGCCCCAGGCGTTGCGCTCGTAGGTCACCACGGCGGCGATATCGACTTCCGACAGCTGTTTACCGAACGCCGCCATGGAGGTGCCCGGCTTGCCGTGGAAGACAATACCCAAGTGCTCCGCTATGGGGCCGGTGGCGATTTTCGAACCCTTGAGCGCCGGGAACATCGGCGGCAGGCCCTGGCCTTCGGCCTGGTGACAAGCCACGCAGGTGGTGTGATAGACCTTGTCGCCACGTTCCTTGAGTTCCTCCAGCGTCCATTCCTTGCTGGTCAGTTCCTTGAGCTTGGCCGCTTCGGCCTTGCGCTCGGCGAGCCAGGTGTCGTAATCAGCCTGGCTTTTGACATCGACCACGATCGGCATGAAGCCGTGGTCCTTGCCGCACAGTTCGGCACACTGGCCACGGTAGATCCCGGGCTTGTCGACCCGGGTCCAAGCCTCATTGACGAAACCGGGAATCGCATCGCGCTTGACCGCAAAGGCCGGTACCCACCAGGAGTGAATGACATCGGCGGAGGTCACCAGAAAGCGCACCTTGGCGCCGATTGGCAGCACCAATGGCTGATCGACCTCCAGCAGGTAGTGTTCGCCCTTGGTGCTCTGGTTGCGGATCTGCTCTTGCGGGGTGGCCAGGTTGCTGAAGAACTCGACGTCCTGGCCCAGGTATTTGTAGTGCCACTTCCATTGATAGCCGGTGACCTGGATATCGATATCCGGCTCACTGCTGTCGTACATCTTGATCAGGGTGGCGGTCGCCGGCACGGCCATGGCGACGAGGATGATGAAGGGCACCACGGTCCAGAGGATCTCGACCGTCGTACTTTCATGGAATTTGGCGGCCTCCTGCCCAGTGGAGCGCCGATGCATGATCATCGACCAGAACATCGCCCCAAAGACGATGATGCCGATCACTACACAGATCCAGAAGATGGTCATGTGCAGGTCGAAGACTGCGTGACTGATTTCAGTAGCCCCAGGCGCCATATTCACAGTCCAGGCGGCTTGCGCCTGGCTGAAAATCGACCACAACAGGAGGCCCATCCAGACTTGTGGATGTCGCATCATTGCGGGTTCCCCTTATCGTTCTTGTTATCCCGCCGGCTTTCACCTGCGTCCAAGGGAGCGGCTGCCTAGACTACGAACTTAAACCGCCAAGCCTTGCTGCACATGCAGTCGGGCGTCATCAGCTAACTTCATACAGAACCGAGTATAGACAGCGAGTGGGACCTCGCAACGCGATGGCGTAAATCATCTGAAACACCTGGGGCTTGCGCCGCAGGCCGCGGATGGAGAAGGATGTGACTAGGTGATGGCAAATCGATATAACTTAGATGCATCAAAGGTGAAACAATTATGACAAATACGTCTTAACGGTTTTCATAAGCAAGCTAACTTATGTCTTCCCCTATTTCCTTGCCTTCGTTTCCTGGAGTTTTCATGAACACCGCCGCATTGCGCGAGCAGATTCAACGTGCCCAATTACATGAGTCCGAAACCGGTCAGCTGACCCGTCAGCTGGAAGTCCAATTGCCCCACCTGCATGCCGCTATCCAATTGCCGGACGTCGACGCCAAGGGCGTGATGACCCGTTTTGTTATCGCCTACATCGACCAGGTTCCAGACCTGCTCGACGCAGCCAACGAAGTCGCGCGCGAAGCCGGGATCGAGTCGCAGATCAAGCCGGTATTGAAGATTGCCGAGCAGTTCTTCCTCCAGCCCCCGGCAATCATGAACGGCCACGTAGGCCTGGACAGCTTGCTGGATGAAGCCTACCTGGCCCATCGCCTGGTAGAAGAAGTGAACGACCTCTACATCAAACATTTCGGCCAGCCACTGATCCCCTTGGACATGACTGTCGCCAACCTGATTGCCCACCAACTGATCGGCGAAGACTTCGCCAATCAACTGGATGAGGCGGTTCATCACGCCGTTGACGAAATGCTCAACGAAGACAGCTTCGCCCTGGAGTCCGTCGAAGCCTATCGGGAAAAACTCAACAGCCCGGACACCGGTGCCGCCTGGAAACGCTGGCCGTGCCTGTCGCGCCAGTTGGGTGTAGGCCTGGAGCTGGATCAACCAGCCGCCTGACCCCCTCCAACACTTGTGGGAGCAGACTTGCTTGCTCCCACAAGGATTTTGACCGGCTGAACCTCAGCCAGAAACATCGCCCTGCAAGTCAGCTGCTTCCTTGCCTGAAGCGCTTTCAGTCGCCCCCTCCATGAGCCTTACCCGGATTGATTCGGTGTGGCGAAGCCTGGACGTTTTTTCAGCCGCCCCGACCAGTCACGCAAGATCTAGAAGCGCGCCTTGGGCGTCGCCATGGGGATCGGAAGGCTACCGTCCAAAGGCAGGAAGCAACCCTTGTCCGCGTCATAGGCTTTTATTTCACTGGATTCGATGCTGTAGACCCAACCATGGATGAACAACTGACCGTTGGCCATGCGCGAAGCCACGGAGGGGTGAGTACGCAAATGCTGCAGCTGGGCGATCACGTTTTCTTCGGTCAGTACCTGCATGCTTTCGTGTTCGGTGGCGCACTGACAGTTGTCCTGGACCATGCTTTTCGCGACTTCCGCATGGACTAGCCAGGCTTTGACCGTGGGCATTTTTTCCAGGCTCTGCGGGTTGAGGACCGCCCGCATGGCGCCGCAATCGGAGTGCCCGCAAATGATGATGTGCTGAACACCCAGCGCCAGCACGGCATATTCGATGGCCGTAGAAACACCGCCATTCATTTGCCCGTAAGGCGGGACGACGTTGCCCACATTACGCGTGACGAACAGGTCGCCTGGCGCGCTTTGCGTGATGAGTTCAGGGACGATTCGCGAATCGGCACACGCGATAAACATTGCCCGTGGCCGCTGGGCCGTAGCAAGCTTCTTGAAGAGTTCTTCCTGTTGCGGGAAGACCTCATGATGAAAATGCAGAAAGCCGTCAACAATGTGCTGCAGCGCTGCATCGGCGCTTTCGGCCTCTGGAAGGGCTGAAGCCGATGCAGCCAACGGTGGCTTGTCTTTGTCACTCATCACTCATCCTCGTTGGCACATTAGGGGGGGTGCCCCAGAGTTTACATCACTCAGGTGCAATGCAAACGACGGTGGCGTCACCCACAAAGAACAAGCCAGACACCGCAATAACCCTCGGACTTAATTGAGACTGAACAAAGGCAATTGAGCAGCATATGCGACAGTTCAATACTTGTGGCACGAACAATCGCTACGAATACATTAACAGCAACACCTAATCCTGACAGGGCAGCGAACAACTTTTATGCCAGGCTCAAGAAACAAAGAGAAAGGCTTTAAGCCTACTTTATTCTGAAATTCTCATTAATCTAACCAGCAAGTGCACCAGCACTTGAAAACTAAAAATACCTTCAAAGGAATGAACCCAATGACTGCTTTTGTCGCAACCATGAACGAACTTCGCGCCCACCACAAATCCGTGTTGGCGGGTGGCAAACAACAACCCGCTCGTAGTTTCTCCATGCCCAACGCTACCCAACTAGATGACGTTTCCCCAGATGAAACAATCGCACTGGAAGAACTGAAATCGACAGCAAAAATGCTGGCTACCACCCAGAATCAGAGCGTAGAGCTCAGCATTACCAACGATGCCCAAAACCTGAGCAATGCTGCGGGTGATGCCAGTGCCATTGCGACATTCAAACAGCAAATGAATGAAAGACGCATCTACGAAAAAGAGCAATCCGAAAAAAATATTGACCGAATTTTCGATAAGGCCATTGAAATCGGCGAGCGTCACCCGAACGCACAAAAAGCAATAATGTCCACAACGGATATGATTTTCAGCCTGTTCCGAATCATGTCGGAAAAACTCAATGCCTTCATTACAAAAGTTGTAGCCGAAACTATCACGTGGGTTAAAAACGCCTTCGCCGATATCAAGTCAACTTTCAGTAATATCAGCGGCTGGATTCAAGGCTGGTTTACCAGTTAATTAATTACGCTAGTAACTCTGAGCACCCGACGTCCCCGTACTGTAATCCAAGACCAAGGACAGACTTGGCGAGTTACGGTCAACCTGGGACGTCGGCACATTGCCTGTTTACCCGAAGCCTACGCAACGAGCGGTTGGTTGAAACGCATCCAGGCAGTTCTGATCACCGCCACTATTGAAAGTTAACTCAATCGTAATCAACCACCTCGCAACAAGCGCGCCAAACCAAAAAACCGACAATAACGTACTATTACGAATAGTACGTACCACACCAAAACAGACCTGTTCAGCATCTACAACAACGACATCTGAGCACCTGGAGGACAAAAAGCCGTGCAATCCAGGTTGAACCCCTCCCGCTGATTCAGCCCCAGGCGCTTCATTGCCTTGGCAAACCGTTGTGCCAGCAAGTCAGCGAACGGCCCCTCACCGCGCATTCGCGCGCCAAAGCGACTGTCGTACAACTCACCGCCACGACTCTGGCGGATCAGGCTCAGCACATGCGCAGCTCGTTGCGGGTAATGCGCCGCCAGCCATTCCTCGAAGAGCGGTGCGACTTCCAGCGGCAGACGCAACATCATGTAGGCCGCACTCTGGGCACCAGCCGCCTGGGCGGCCGCCAGCAGACTCTCCAGCTCGCTATCGTTGATCATCGGAATCATTGGCGAACACAGCACGCCCACCGGAATACCGGCCTCACGCATCACCCTGATGGCCCGCAATCGCGCCTTGGGTGCCGCCGTACGCGGCTCAAGAATGCGCTTGAGCTCGTCGTCCAGGCTGGTCAGGCTGATCATCACCGCCACCAGCCGCTGCTCAGCCAATTCGGTCAATAAATCCAGATCGCGAAGGATCAGCGACCCTTTGGTGATGATCGTCACCGGATGTCGATAGCGTAGTAGCACCTGGAGAATTTGCCGGGTAATTCGGTGTTCGCGCTCGATCGGCTGATAAGGGTCGGTATTGGAGCCCAAGTTGATCGGCGCACACTGATAGCCGCGCCTGGACAGTTGCTGCTCAAGCACATCGGCGGCGTTAGTTTTGGCAATCAGCCTGGTCTCGAAATCCAGGCCGGGAGACAGATCCCAATACGCATGGCTGGGCCGCGCGTAGCAGTAGATGCAACCGTGCTCACAGCCCCGGTAGGGGTTTATCGAGCGGTCGAAGGGCAAGTCCGGCGAACTGTTGCGGGTGATGATGGATTTCGCTGTTTCGATACGCACTTGCGTACCCTGGGTCAGCGGCACCTCCTGATACCACCCGTCGTCTTGCGCCACCGAGCGGCTTGGCGCAAAGCGGTTATGCGGATTAGCGCCAGTACCGCGCCCGCGAGGCGGCAGGGAATTGATCATCGCGACACCCTCTATCTGTATATCCATACAGTACAACAAGGTCACGCACCCAACCAGTACCGTTCAGCCTCCCGATGCAGTGTGCTGCACGGTATTGTTTTCAGATTAATGTTTTAAATAGTCCACTAAATGTAAAACCATGAAACATTTACTCAGTGGCTAAATCATAACTTCCGTACTTAATATCACTCCCGCAAGTAAAAACCCCATGGATAATAAACAAAAGGACTTAAACATGTCTTTCTTTAATCAACGCGGCGCCTTTTTGCAACTCATGCCGCCTGGCCCCTCGGAACCCAATACACTGGTATCCATACAACTTTCCCGCAAGAAAACCGAATGGGATGCCGAGAACGAAGTCGAGATAGATACCTTGGTTGACTCTGTTTTTGTAACGGCTACATCTGCCGATAATGGAAACACCTTTACTATCAACAGACTCCGGAAAGATGTGGATGGTGATGGCGACATCGATGCCGACGACAAAGCCAAGTTGCAGGCCCTGGCCAAGGCCTACGCCAGCATCGTCAACCCCTGAGTAGCAGGTGCACGCAAGTCATCGCGTGCACCCTTGCACGGAGATCATCCATGTACTTACCCCATACCAACGGCATATTCCTACAAAGAAAAAAAACTGCGAACGACGTCAAAATCATTATAAAGCTGTCAAGAATTGATGCCGACTCTACTGCCACCACGACAAACTTAACCCTGCACATCAACGAGAATGAAAACAGCTTCAAACTCGACTTCGACCCTTGGTCTAACATCAATGTTATCCCTGACGGCAGTATTGATGAAAAAGACACCAAGGCTATTATCGATCTCGCTATTGCCTTCTATCGCCAAACCACTATCGGCCCCCAACTTGCAGTGTTTCTCTCGCCGATCGACAACCCTCCCGGCGTGCTGAGGGTTCGGATCGGATTGCTCGAGCTGGATGAAGGCGAGTTATCCCCCCTCGGTTACTTTTTCACGGCTTCTTCAGTCGATAACGGGGTCAGTTTCAGGATATTCAAAGTGACGCATCATGGCGGTAGCCACCCGAAAGACGATACCGACCTGGAGCCCATGACCAAGGCATTCATCAAGATGAAGGTGTGAGAAAACGACGTTCGCCGGGGGGGTGTTCAACACCTCTTTGACAACCCCCTCACGGACCCTTGACTGGCAGCGGTTCAGGCTCGAGCGCTGCCATCGACGCGTACTACAGATGTCGCCACCCCTCTACCGGAGTGCACGCCCGAATGACGGCGTCCTGCCGTTGCTCGACAAGCTCGAGGTGCGGACGGTCATCACATTCCTGCCAAGAGCTGGTTGACGGTCACTGAGAGCAACCCCGCGTAATGAGGCCTGCAAGCCGGCTCCCGGGAGAGGGGAGCCGGCCACGCGGTCAGGCGTCGTGGGGTTTCTTCTTCAGTTTCGGATTCACAAAAAACTGCACGGTCTGGACCTTGGCGTCCGCGACCTTCACCGGACTGACGTTGACCCGAGTCCCCAACTCCTTGGGAACCGACAATCCCTGCTCATTGAGCGTGTCCGAGTACCCACACGCCACGCATTCGCGGTGCGGTACATCGTCTTCACTCCACATCATCAATTTGTCCGGCTCGCTGCACGCCGGGCACACGGCACCGGCGATAAAGCGTTTCTTGGTTTTGCTCACAGGCCCATCACTCATGCTGCCGCGCCCTCATTCAGGCCGCTGTGGCGCAAGAGTGCGTCAATCGACGGTGCACGTCCGCGGAAGTCGACGAACAGCACCATTGGCTCCTGAGAGCCTCCACGCGCCAGGATCGCCTCACGGAAGGCCCGACCGGTCGCGGCGTTGAGCACACCTTCCTCCTCAAACCTGGAGAACGCGTCGGCCGACAGCACTTCCGCCCATTTGTAGCTGTAGTAACCGGCGGCGTAACCACCGGCAAAGATGTGCGCGAAGCTGTTGGGGAAGCGGTTGTAGGCCGGCGGACGCATGACCGAGACCTCGTCGCGTACGCCCTCGAGCACCTGCAGCACGCTGCGGCCATCGCCGTGGGTAGCATGCAGTTCGAAGTCGAACAGGGAAAATTCCAGCTGACGCACCATCATCAGGCCGGACTGGAAGTTCTTCGCCGCGAGCATTTTCTGCAGCAGGTCCTGGGGCAGTGGCTCGCCGGTTTCATAGTGACCGGAAATCAGCGCCAGGCCTTCCGGCTCCCAGCACCAGTTTTCCATGAACTGGCTCGGCAACTCGACCGCATCCCAGGCCACGCCATTAATCCCGGATACGCCCGCATGCTCGACACGGGTCAGCAGGTGATGCAGGCCGTGACCAAACTCGTGGAACAGGGTGGTGACTTCGTCATGGGTCAATAGCGCAGGCTTGCCACTGTCGGCCGGAGTGAAGTTGCACACCAGGTTGGCCACCGGGCTTTGCAGCACGCCCTCGGCGGTGCGACGGCGGTCTCGGGCACCGTCCATCCAGGCGCCACCACGCTTGTTGGCGCGCGCATACAGGTCGAAGAAGAAGCGGCCGACGTGCTCGCCGTTTTCCTTGATTTCGAACAGGCGAACGTCCGGATGCCAGGTGTCGAACCCCGTCTGCTCGGCGATCTCGATGCCGTACAGGCGCTGGACGATGGCGAACAGACCGCTCAGCACTTTATCGATCGGGAAGTATGCGCGCAGCGCCTCTTGAGCGACGCTGTAACGCTGCTCACGGAGTTTTTCCCCGTAGAAACCGCTGTCCCAGCTTTGCAGGTCGGCACAGCCCTGTTCGGCCGCGTAGGCCTTCAACTGTTCCAGGTCCTGGGCGGCGAATGGCTTGCTGCGCTTGGCCAGGTCCCGCAGGAAACTCAGGACCTGATCGCTGGACTCAGCCATTTTGGTCGCCAGGCTCAGTTCCGAGAAACTGCTGTAGCCCAACAGCCTGGCCAGTTCCTGACGCAGGTCGAGGATCTCTTCCATCACCGGCCCGTTATCGTTCTGACCGACATTCGGGCCCTGGTCCGACGCACGAGTGCAGTAGGCCGCGTAGACCTCTTCGCGCAGTGCACGATCATGGGCATAGGTCATTACTGCGAAGTAGCTCGGAAACTCCAGGCTGATCAACCAGCCATCCAGCTCCTTGGCTTGAGCCGCAGCGGCCATTTGCGCCTTGGCCGAGTCCGTCAGGCCGGCGAGGGCGGCTTCATCGGTGATGTGCTTGGTCCAGGCCTGGGTGGCGTCGAGCAACTGGTTGGAAAAGCGGCTGCCCAGTTCGGACAGCTTGCTCTGCACCTCGGCATAACGCTTTTGCTCAGCCTCCGGCAGGTCGATACCCGACAGACGGAAGTCACGCAGGGAATGTTCGAGAATGGTTTTTTGCGCCACATCGAAACCGGCCGCTTGCGGGCTGTTGGCCAGGGCTTCGAAGGCCTGGAACAGTTCACGGTTCTGGCCCAGCTCGGTGGAGTAGGCGCTCAACGCTGGCAGGCAGGACTCGTAAGCTTCACGCAACTCGGCGCTGTTGCACACCGCGTTAAGGTGGCTGACCGGACTCCAGGCGGCGCCCAGGCGGTCGTTGAGCTCATCCATTGCCAGCACCAGGCCGGCCCAGGTCGGTTCAGTGCCCTGGGTCTTGAGGAGGTCGGCAATGGCGAGGCGGTTGTCCGCGAGGATCTGTTCGATGGCCGGTTGTACATGCTCGGCGCGGATCGCCGAGAACGGCGGCAGGTCGTAGGACTGCAAAAGAGGGTTGTTCACGCTCACGGTTGGCACCTTGGCTGGAAGAAACATGGCCCCATCTTAATTACAATCGACGCCAACCGCAGCTATCAGCAACAGAGAGAGAGCCTATCGTGTCCCTTCGCAAGTATCAGAACCACACCCCCGTGCTCAACCCTGGCGCGTTTGTCGACGGTTCGGCAGTGGTGATTGGCGACGTCGAAATAGGCGCCGACAGCTCCGTCTGGCCGCTGACCGTGATCCGCGGCGACATGCACCGCATCCGCATTGGCCAGCGCACCAGCGTGCAGGACGGCTGCGTGCTGCACATCACCCACGCCGGGCCATTCAACCCAGACGGTTTCCCGTTGCTGATCGGCGATGACGTGACCGTTGCCCACAAGGTCATGCTGCACGGCTGCACCGTCGGCAACCGGATTCTGATCGGCATGGGCAGCATTGTAATGGACGGTGCGGTGGTCGAAGACGAGGTGATCATCGGCGCGGGGAGCCTGGTGCCGCCCGGTAAACGTCTGGCCAGCGGCTTCCTGTATGTAGGCAGCCCGGTAAAGCAGGCCCGGCCGTTGACTGACAAGGAGCGAGCATTCTTTACCTACAGCGCGGCCAACTACGTCAAGCTCAAAGACCTGCATCTGGCCGAAGGCTACGACCAGCTCTGACTCTCATTCAGGAATTTTCATGCATTACCAAAGCGTTTTATTCGACCTTGATGGCACCCTGACTGACCCGCGCGAAGGGATCACCCTCTCCATCCAGTATGCCTTGGGCAAACTGGGGATCGATGAGCCGGACCTCGGCAAACTGGAGCACTTCATCGGCCCGCCCTTGCTGCAAGCCTTCATGCAGTTCTACGCCTTCGACGAAACCAGGGCCTGGGACGCGGTGAACTTCTACCGTGAACGCTTCAAGGTCACCGGGCTCTATGAAAACCGAGTGTTCGACGGGGTCACACCGCTGCTGGAAACCTTGCGTGGGCAAGGGCGGCAACTGTACATCGCAACGTCGAAACCCTGGATCTTCGCCCGGGAGATCGCGCGTCACTTCGACTTCGACCGGCACTTCAAGGTGATCTACGGCAGCGAGCTGGACGGCACCCGCACCGACAAGGTCGAACTGATTGCCCACCTGGTGGCCGAGGAGGGACTGGACCCCAGCACCACCCTGATGATCGGCGACCGTAAGCACGACCTGATCGGCGCTCAGCGCAATGGCCTGGATGCCGCGGCGGTGGGCTATGGCTTTGGCAGCCTTGAAGAGCTGAGCGCCGAGCACCCAGCGTACTACTTCGAGACGCTGGCTGAATTGCACCAGGCGTTTTTGCGCAACGAATAAGCTTGCCCGCGATGGCGTCCCTCAACCAGACAACGACCTCAGCGCCGCCTTGCGTTGCTGAGCCGGTAACGCTCCCAACCGTTCGACGGCGGCGTAAAACCTCTGCCAATCCCCTGCCGACTGCTTGAACAGCTCGGCAAACGCCGGCACCCATTGCTCGTACAGACCGAAGGGCAACAGGCGCGCGTTGTTCATGGGGGCGTAAATCCAGGCGTCGTATCGCTTATCGCCGGCCCACTGGCTGTCGCGCAGGTTTTGGTAGTCGCTGCGCAAGTGCTCGAACTCGGCGCTTTTGCGCTGGCGCATCTGTTCCCTCGGCAAGGGCAGGGCGTACAGCGCCTCCAGGCGCGCTCGGCAATCCAGCATCAATTGGGTGAACTGCTCGCGTTGTCGCGCCCGGGCGTCGCTGGCCGGGGGTAAACCGCGTGCTACGCGCCATTGTCGAGTACCTTGCTGCTCAACGAAGGTGGCAAACGATTCGTTGAACTCAGTGTCGTCCTTCAGATAGAACCGCTGATGCGCCAGCTCATGAAAAATCAGGCTGGCCAGGCGCTCGTCGCCCCAGCCCAGCATCGAATTGAGAATCGGGTCATTGAACCAACCCAGGGTCGAATAGGCCTCCACGCCACTGATCGAGACATCCATGCCCTGCAGCCGCTGCAGCGCTGCCTCGCCCCGCGCCGCACCCTGGCGGTAGTACCCGCGGTAGGCCACGCACCCGGCAATCGGAAAGCAATGGTTCTGCGGGCTGAGGGAAAATTCCGCAGTCACGAACACATTCCACACCACATAAGGGCGACCTATGTCGGCGTAGAGGCGATAACTCTGGTTATCCGGCAGGTGCAAGTGCTGGCTGGCGAAGTCGCGGGCCTTTTGCGATTGCTCCAAGTGTGCGCGCAATGTCGCGTCGCTGGCCGGGTCAGCCAGCACCTGGCTGACCGGCTCGCGTGCCCGCAGCAACTGCCACTGACCGCTGGCCAACTGGCTGTAGTAATCGACACTGGCACAACCGTTGAGCAACAAAAACATCACAGTCGGAAACAAAACGCGCAAAACGCGATCAAGTAACCGATGGCTTGGAAGCAGCCTGATCACATCGAATCATCCTTGGGGAGTCTGCTCGCAAGACTATCTCGCCTGACTGGAGCTTCGCTATGCGCGCGTTACTGCTGACTGGAGGCCTGCTGACGCTGGCCGGCTGTGTTGGATTGCCCCAACCCGACCCGGCGCAAGCCTGGATCGACCTCGCCCCTCACCCTGAAGACACCACGCTGCAAGCGCTGGAGGTGGATGACAAAGCCTCTGAGGACAAACGTTACTTCCAGGTCCCGCCCGGCCGCCATGAACTGACCGTGCGTTATCAGTTCACCGTCGATCCAACCAACATCGGCCCAGACGCCGAGCCATTGTGGCGAGATTGCCAGTTGAACGTGAAATTCAACGACTTCAACGCTGGCCAACGGTATCAGTTGCAGGCTGGCAACATTGGCTTTCGTCCCTGGGCCAAACTCTACGACGAACAGCGAAAAGTGGTTGGCCAGGCGCAACCCGCGGGCTGTCAGCGCACCTGATCGGCGCTATGCTGAATGCCTGACCACCCGGAACTGAATCATGCACAGGTATTTGCTGTTCTTCGCCCTCGGCGCATTGTCTGCGTGCGCCGCCAGCCCCCTGCCGGATGTCAATCCGAACATGGCCTGGGTCGACTTCGCCATGCCTACCCCCGGCGGCAAAGTCCTGATGGCCGAGCGCCTGGACAATCAACCACAGCGTGACGGACGTTTTTTCCAGGTCACGCCGGGCAGCCACGAGCTGACTGTGCGTTTTGACTTTGAAGTGTTCGGCGGCGGCATGGGCATGAACACCGACCCGCAGGAGCGGTTGTGCTACATGACCATCCCGTATGAGCATTTCGAAGCGGGCCAGCGTTACCGGCTCGAAGCCCGCTCACTGGCCTTTACCCCCAGCGCCCGGCTATACAACGCCCAACGCCAACTCGTCGCCGAAGAACGTCAGGTCAATTGCGTGCCCTGAAGCGGCTTAGCGGTCATTTTTCTGATAGATGATTTTTTTGGTGCCGCCTTCACAGGTGCCGACCACCATGTTCTGGTCATTCACATCGTCATTACTGACAATTTCCAGCGTATAGGACGATACGTTGTTGGCCTGGATCTTGGCTTCGATCTCGGCCTTGAGTTCTTCGCACGGTTTAGGCGCCGCCAGGGCCGATGTGGCCAGCGCACCGCAGATAACCGCCAAGGCAAAACGTTTCATGGTTGAAGCTCCCTTGAAGCAGCGCGCACGGGTGTGCGCTTGGGCTGCTGTCATTTATTCGACCACAATTTTGCCCTGGGAGTTCTGATGTGTAGGAGTCGCCTTGTTGGCGAATCTGCCAACTCGTGGTGTCAGACAGCTCGCTTTCGCTGGCAAGCCAACTCCTATGTGGGGGAGGGGAGGCTCAACTGACGAGCGTGCCGTCCAGGGTGATTGTCGCGTTCAGCACCTTGGACACTGGGCAACCCTCCTTGGCCTTTTTGCTCAACTCATCAAATTGCTGCGGGCTCGCCCCAGGGATTTTTGCCTTGAGAATCAGGTGCACGGCGGTAATCGCGAACCCACCGTCGACCTGATCCAGGGTCACCTCCGCCTGAGTATCGATGCTGTCGGCCTTGAGGCCGGCGTCACCGAGAATCATCGAAAAGGCCATGGAGAAACAGCCCGCATGCGCTGCGCCGATCAACTCTTCGGGGTTGGTCCCCTTACCACCCTCGAAACGCGCATTGAAGCCGTAGGGTGCCTCCTTGAGTACCCCGGTTTCCGTGGAGATCGAACCGATGCCGGTTTTCAGATCACCTTCCCAATGCGCCGATGCTTTCTTCTTGATGCTCATGTGTGCCTCCTCAAGATCCGGCGCGAAGCATCGCGCCTTGATGGTTTTCGGTTGCTAAGGGTTCTGAGGATAGATGGCCCGACAAAGTTCACCCTGTCAGATAGAACCGCTTATCTGGTAGGCATTTTCAGGTCAGCTATTGAAACTCGGGTATATGCCCACATTGCATAGAACAGGCTTATACATTCGGCAGGTTTTCGTTCGTGAGAAAAGCCTGCACACCCCTTGGAGACGCAGGCTTATGAAACAACTGTCCGATATCAAGTTCTCGACCCTGGACCTGGTGCCCGTGCGGGAGAACGGCAGCCCCGCCCAATCCTTGCGCAACTCCCTGGATCTGGCGCAGCACGTCGAAAGATGGGGTTACAACCGCTTCTGGGTCGCCGAACACCACAACATGGACGGCATCGCCAGTTCCGCCACCTCGGTGTTGCTGGGTTATCTGGCCGGCGGCACGTCGAGCATTCGTGTCGGCTCCGGCGGGGTGATGTTGCCCAACCATGCGCCACTGGTGATTGCCGAACAGTTCGGCACCCTGGAAAGTCTCTATCCGGGCCGAATCGATCTCGGACTGGGCCGCGCCCCGGGGTCCGATCAACTGACCGCACGCGCCCTGCGCCGTGAACGTTCCGGCAGCGCCGATGACTTTCCCGAAGACGTCGCGGAGCTGGTGCGCTACCTCGGCCCCCGGACACCGGACCAACGCATCATCGCCATGCCCGGCACCGGCACCAACGTCCCGGTGTGGCTGTTGGGCTCGAGCCTGTTCAGCGCACAACTGGCGGGCGAACGCGGCTTACCCTACGCCTTTGCCTCGCATTTCGCACCGCGCTATATGCACGAGGCGATTCGCGTCTATCGCAATCACTTCAAGCCATCCGCCGTCCTCGACAAGCCTTATGTGATGCTCGGCGTACCACTGGTCGCGGCCGACACCGATGAGCAGGCCGATTACCTGGCGACGTCGGTCTATCAGCGCATCCTCGCGCTGATGCGCGGGCAAAGCCTGGTTCAGCGCCCACCCGTCAAGAGCATGGACGGCCTGTGGTTGCCCCATGAGAAACAGGCGGTCGGGGATTTCCTCGGGTTGGCCATGGTGGGCAGCCCGGCAAAAATCCGCGGCAAACTGGAGGTCCTGATCGAACAGACCCAGGCCGATGAACTGATCTTCACCTGCGACCTGTACGAACACGCCGATCGCCTGCACTCCTACGAGCTGCTGGCGCAGGTGATGAAAGGCTGAGCGAGCACCCTGCAGGCATAAAAAAGCCGACGCCAGAGCGTCGGCTTTTTCACTTGCAGCCCATTCCAGCTACTTCTTGTAGACGATTTCCTTGGAACCACCTTCACAGGTGCCTACGACCTTGCCGTCAGCCGCAGTGCCCTTGTCGACGATTTCCAACGAATAACCTGACACGCCCTTGGCATCGAGTTTCGCTGCAATTTCCGCCTTCAGTTCTTCACAAGGCTTGCCGGCCGCTAGGGTTGTTCCTGCGATGCTCAGCAAACCAATAGCCAGAATCAACTTCTTCATCGGTCACATTCCCTGGTCGGGTCAAAAGGATTAGCGTTCAGCCCAAGGCATCAGCGCCTGAGGATCAGTAGCGCTTTGCCACTCCCTATGGCAATCGGCCAGCGCACAAGTTCAGAAATCTAGCCCATCTTCAGCTATTGGCAATCCGGAACCCGACCTTGAGCGTCACCTGGAAGTGCGCAGCCTT
Organism: Pseudomonas sp. RA_35y_Pfl2_P32; assembly: GCF_963970735.1. NCBI lineage: Bacteria > Pseudomonadati > Pseudomonadota > Gammaproteobacteria > Pseudomonadales > Pseudomonadaceae > Pseudomonas > Pseudomonas sp. RA_35y_Pfl2_P32. Next base: position 60,931 of record NZ_CAXAQF010000020.1, on the reverse strand, counting down.
GCCGTCCTTGATGTGGCCTCGGGTTTCAGTGACCTCAAACCATTCCAGGTGCTTGATGCTTTTGCTGGCCTCAGCCAAGGCATTATTGATGGCGTCCTCGATACTGGTGGGCGAGGAGCCAACCAGCTCGACTTTCTTGTACGTGTGGTGGTCTGTCATGGCGATCTCCTTGGGTGTTCATACAGCCTAGCAGTGATTTTTCGTATTTCTTCTGTAGGCATTTCTGCTGCTAAGGTTCATATTTTCTGCACTTTCGAGAATCGCCGGAGTCGGAACCAACACACGCTACTCAATCAATGCAGGAGAGCCACCATGGCCAACACCTCTTTACGTAAAGCCTCATTGCAAAGCATGGAAGCCGAGATCGAGAGTCTGCTCAAGTCGTTGGAAAGCCTGAAAAGTGATGCCTCGGACGAGTCGCTGAAAACCCTGAAGTCCCTCAAAAGCAACGCCGAGAGCGCGCTGAAACACTCGCGCAGCCTGCTCAGCGATGCCTATGAGGAAGTCAAAGTGAAAACCCGTGAGACCGGGATCGCGACCCGCGATTACGCTCAGGAACACCCTTGGACCACCGCGGGCGTAGCCGTCGGGGCGCTGGGGTTGCTGGCGGCTTACCTGCTGTGCAAACGCGGTGATTAATCTGTCTGGCGCAGTTCGTTTTTAAGCCACTGCGCCAGCTGCCGAGCGCGCCCATCCGCGGCGCGCTTGGGTAACCACAACGCCAGTTGCGCCGGGGTTTGTGAAAAACCCCAAGGCGCAACCAGGCGACCTGCCTTCAAGTCCTCGGCCACCAATGGCTGTGGGGCGATCGCTACACCCAGCCCGGCCACGGCCGCCTCCAGCAAATAATACAAATGCTCGAAACCCTGGCCGAACTTCAAGGCCTGCGGGTCGATTTGATTGTGCTGCGCCCAACTGGGCCAGGCTTGCGGTCGAGAGGTGGTGTGCAACAAGGGTAACCCGAGCAGGGCACTGGACGGCGCCTCACGCAGCGACTCATACCCGGCGAAGCGGGGGCTGAGCACCGGGCCGATTCGCTCGCTGGTCAGCTCGTACACCTGCATATCCGCAGGCCATGGTGGCTCGGCGAACACCAGCAAGGCATCCAGGCCGGGACGTCGCGGGTCCAGGTCACCTTCACCGGCCGACAGGTGCAAGCGCAAATCCGGCAGATCGGCATTCAGGCGCCCCAGGCGAGGAATAAACCAGCGCGCCAGCAAACTTCCGGAGCAGCCTAGGACGAAGGGCGCCTCGGCGTGGCCCTGAGTGAGTTCGCCGCAGACCGTGCGCAGGCGCTCGAATGCCTCAGTGCTGGCGTCGCGCAGGCGTACACCGGCATCTGTGAGTTTCAGGCCGCGCCCATCCTTGACGAACAGACTCACCCCCAAGTGCTCCTCCAGCACTTTCAGCTGACGGCTGACGGCTCCATGGGTAACGTGCAATTGCTCCGCCGCCTGACTGACGCTGTGCAGACGGGCAGTGGCTTCGAAGGCGCGCAGGGCGTTGAGGGGGGGCAGGTCGTGGCTCATGATATCTGTGAGTTTTCCTGACAGGTTGTGGCGATCTTATCGGTTTTCAGTCGGCGACGTCAGGGGTAGAGTGAACGCCATTGTCACTTCACGCACTCAACTGGAGCGCCCCATGACCCAGACTAATCTGCGCAACGGCCCTGACGCCAACGGCCTGTTTGGCGCGTTCGGTGGTCGCTACGTCGCCGAAACCCTAATGCCGTTGATCCTCGACCTGGCCCGCGAATACGAAGCGGCCAAGGAAGATCCGGCCTTCAAAGAAGAACTGGCCTACTTCCAGCGCGATTACGTCGGACGCCCAAGCCCGCTGTACTTCGCCGAACGCCTGACCGAGTTCTGTGGCGGCGCCAAGATCTACCTCAAGCGTGAAGAGCTGAACCACACCGGCGCGCACAAGATCAACAACTGCATCGGCCAGATCCTGCTGGCGCGGCGCATGGGCAAAAAACGCATCATCGCCGAGACCGGCGCGGGCATGCACGGCGTGGCCACGGCCACCGTTGCCGCGCGTTTCGGTCTGGAGTGCGTGATCTACATGGGCACCACTGACATCGAGCGCCAACAGGCCAACGTGTTTCGCATGAAACTGCTGGGTGCCGAAGTGATCCCGGTGGTGGCCGGCACCGGCACCTTGAAAGACGCCATGAACGAAGCCCTGCGTGACTGGGTAACCAACGTCGACAACACCTTCTACCTGATCGGCACCGTGGCCGGCCCGCACCCTTATCCGGCGATGGTCCGCGACTTCCAGGCCGTGATCGGCAAGGAAACCCGTGACCAGCTGCAGGCCCAGGAAGGTCGTCTGCCTGACAGCCTGGTGGCATGCATCGGCGGTGGCTCCAACGCCATGGGCCTGTTCCACCCGTTCCTCGACGATACCAGCGTCGAGATCATCGGGGTCGAGGCAGCCGGTCATGGCATCGAAACCGGCAAGCATGCCGCCAGCCTGAACGGTGGGGTACCGGGTGTGCTACACGGCAATCGCACCTTCCTGCTGCAGGACGACGATGGTCAGATCATCGATGCCCACTCGATTTCCGCTGGCCTCGACTATCCGGGCATTGGCCCTGAGCACGCCTGGTTGCATGACATCGGTCGGGCCCAATACACCTCGGTGACCGACGACGAAGCCCTCGACGCGTTCCACAAGTGCTGCCGCCTGGAAGGGATCATTCCGGCACTGGAAAGCGCCCACGCCCTGGCCGAAGTATTCAAGCGCGCACCGACCCTGCCGAAGGATCACCTGATGGTGGTCAACCTGTCCGGTCGTGGTGACAAGGACATGCAAACCGTAATGTTCCACATGGAACACTCTCAGCAGGAGAAACACTGATGAGCCGCCTGCAAACCCGCTTCGCCGAACTCAAAGAGCAGAACCGTGCGGCCCTGGTGACCTTTGTCACGGCTGGCGACCCCAGCTATGACACCTCCCTGGCGATCCTCAAAGGGTTGCCGGCAGCCGGCGCCGATGTGATTGAGCTCGGCATGCCGTTCACCGATCCAATGGCCGATGGCCCGGCGATCCAGCTTGCCAACATCCGCGCCCTGGGCGCCAAACAGAACCTGGCGAAAACCCTGCAAATGGTTCGCGAGTTCCGGGCGGGCAACAGCGACACGCCATTGGTGCTGATGGGGTACTTCAATCCTATCCACTATTACGGTGTTCCACGCTTCATCGCTGACGCCAAGGAAGCGGGGGTGGATGGCCTGATCGTGGTCGATCTGCCACCTGAGCATAACGGCGAGCTGTGCGATCCGGCCCAAGCCGCCGGCCTGGACTTTATCCGCCTGACCACCCCGACCACCGACGACGTACGCCTGCCGACCGTGCTCAATGGCAGCTCCGGGTTCGTGTACTACGTCTCGGTGGCTGGTGTCACCGGTGCAGGTGCTGCCACCCTGGAGCACGTCGAAGAAGCCGTGGCACGTTTGCGTCGCCATACCGATCTGCCGATCAGCATCGGCTTCGGCATCCGTACGCCAGAGCAAGCGGCGGCAATTGCTCGCTTGGCAGATGGGGTGGTGGTGGGTTCGGCGCTGATCGACCATATCGCCAACGCCACGACACCAGACCAGGCCATTGATGGTGTGCTGAGCCTGTGTGCGGCGCTGTCTGAAGGTGTGCGTAACGCTCGCGCTCGCTGAGTCTTGCCCCCGCAACAGCCCAAGGCCCGGAACACTGTTTCGGGCCTTTTTTGTGGCGCGAATCCGCCCCTCAGAACATTGACAGGTCCAGCGGTCGGATCGCCCCCATCCAGATCGCGTGGTCCGTGTGATCGACGAGTTCATCACCGGTCTCCGGATGCAAGAACACCACCAGCCCGTTGCGGTGCAGCGCCAACCACGGCAGCACCACACCGATCAGTTCCGGCCCAAAGGCCAACTGGCAGCTCCAGTCCGGATGCGGCCCCACCGGGCGTTCGTGAACTCGCCCCATTTGCAGGTCAAACAGCCGGGCAGCCTCTTCACACAGTGCCCGAGCCTGAGCAAGGGTGCTCGCGTCGAAGTAAACATGGGCGTGGTAGCCCTTGATTCGTTGCATAGTGCTCTCGTCTTAACCAATCCAGGTCCCAGGGGCCACGCTACACCGCAATCGACGGCAGGGCCAAGCCCGCCAGCGACTCCGCGCTGTTGGCCTGTTCGCTCATGAGCCAGTCGACAAATTGCTGGATCAGCGCGCTGCGGCGTTTGCGCTGGGGCAGCACCACGTAATAACCGAAGCTGGAGATCGCCGACTCGGCAATCGGCCGCACCAGCAGCCCCTGCGCCAGCAAGTCATCGACCAGGTGCCGCCAACCGATGGCCACGCCCTGACCGCCAATCGCCGCCTGAATCAACAGGGTGTAATTATCAAACCGCAGCTGCCCAGGCGCTGGCGCAGTGGCGATACCCAGACTGCGGAACACACCGCTCCAGTCGAACCAGTGGCTGCTGTTCTCGCCCCGCAGGTGCAACAGCGGCAAGTCCAGCAAGGCATGGGCGGGCAGGGGTGCGAGCCGCTCCTTGAGCAGCAGCGGGCTGCACACCGGGAACACCTCTTCGCTGAACAACCCGTGACTTTCACCCTGCTTGAAGCGCCCCTCACCGAACAGCACGGCCACGTCGATATCGCTACGTAGCATGTTGTGATTACGTTCACTGGTCACCAGGCTGACATCCACCTGAGGATTGGCCTCATGAAAGCGATGCAGACGCGGCATCAACCAGTAAGCGGCGAAGGCGAAGTCAGTGGCCACCTGCAACACCTCATGCTGATGCTGGGCACTGATCGCGCTCAACCCGGCCTCGATACTCTGCAGGCCGCTCTGCACTTGCTCGAACAGGATCGACCCGGCCTCCGTTAACGCGATGCCGCGGTAGATGCGGTCGAACAGGCGCGTGGCCAGTTGCTCTTCCAGCCGCTTGAGCTGTTGGCTGACGGCAGGCTGGGTGGTACCCAGCTCCACGGCGGCGGCGGTAAAACTGCCATGGCGCGCCGCCGCTTCAAAGGTGCGCAACAGGTCAAGGGAGAGTTCACCAAGAGCGTCATACATAAGATGGGCTTATCCTAGTCATTGCCGGACATGGGCTTTACCGCGAAGAGCACGGGCTACATTCTCGATCACAGCACTTTCGCATAACCGCCCACTATGGAATGCCGCGATCACATGAAGCGCAAGAACATTCTTTTCATCATGGCCGATCAAATGGCTGCGCCCCTGTTGCCGTTCTACGGCGCTTCACCGATCAAGCTGCCCAACCTGAGCCGCCTGGCTGCCAAGGGCGTCGTGTTCGACGCGGCGTACTGCAACAGCCCGTTGTGCGCCCCCTCACGCTTCACCCTGGTCAGCGGCCAGTTGCCGAGCAAGATCGGCGCCTACGACAACGCCGCAGACTTCCCCGCCGACGTGCCGACCTACGCCCACTACCTGCGGCGCCTCGGCTATCGCACCGCCCTGTCCGGCAAGATGCACTTCTGCGGCCCTGACCAATTGCACGGCTATGAGGAGCGCCTGACCAGCGACATCTACCCGGCCGACTACGGTTGGGCGGTGAACTGGGATGAGCCGGACGTACGCCCGACCTGGTACCACAACATGTCCTCGGTCCTGCAAGCCGGTCCGTGCGTGCGCACCAATCAACTGGATTTCGACGAAGAGGTGGTCTTCAAGGCCCAGCAGTACTTGTTCGACCATATTCGCGAGGAGGGCGACCAACCGTTTTGCCTGACCGTGTCGATGACCCACCCCCACGACCCGTACACCATTCCCAAGCCGTTCTGGGACCTGTACCACGACAACGACATCCCGTTGCCCACCACGCCAGCCCAGGCTGATCTCGACCCGCACTCCCGGCGCCTGCTCAAGGTCTACGACCTGTGGGACAAGCCCCTGCCCGAGGACAAGATCCGTGATGCACGCCGCGCCTACTTCGGCGCGTGCAGCTACATCGATGCCAACGTCGGCAAACTCCTGCAGACCCTCGAAGACACCGGGCTGATCGACGACACCATCATTGTGTTTTCCGGCGACCACGGCGACATGCTCGGCGAGCGTGGCCTCTGGTACAAAATGCACTGGTTCGAAATGGCCGCCCGGGTGCCGTTGCTGGTCTACGCGCCAGGGCAGTTCCCTGCCGGGCGCGTCAGTGCCGCCGTTTCCACCGCCGACCTGCTCCCGACCTTCGTCGCCCTGGCCGGTGGCGAACTGCAGCCTGGCCTGCCACTGGACGGCCGCTCGCTGCTGCCACACCTGCAGGGGCAGGGCGGCCACGATGAAGTGTTTGGCGAATACATGGCCGAAGGCACCGTCAGCCCGTTGATGATGATCCGCCGAGGGCCCTACAAATTTATCTACAGTGAGGACGACCCCTGCCTGCTATTCGATGTGCGCAACGATCCGCACGAACAGCAAGAGCTCAGTCACTCGCCATCGCATCAACCGGTTTTCGCCGCCTTTCTTGCCGAAGCTCGCGCCAAGTGGGATATCCCGGCGATTCACCAGCAGGTCCTGGCCAGCCAGCGCCGTCGGCGATTCGTCGCTGACGCCCTGAGCCTCGGCCACCTCAAGAGCTGGGACCACCAGCCACTGATCGACGCCAGCCAGCAGTACATGCGCAACCACATCGACCTCGATGACCTGGAGCGCAAAGCTCGTTATCCACACCCCTGCCAAAACCACTAACGTAAGGGCAAGCGCATGCAAACGTTATCCACAGTACTGGCTGCCGGGTTGCTGGTGTTTGGCAGTGTCTCGGCCTGGGCCGAACAGGGATGCGACATCGTGAAAATGGCCGACCCGGGCTGGAGCGACATCGCCGCGACCAATGCCATCACCGGCGTGCTGCTCGATGGCATGGGGTACAAGGCCAAAATCGATACCCTGGCGGTGCCGATCATCTTTGGCGGCCTCAAGGACGGTCAGGTCGATGTCTTCCTCGGGAACTGGATGCCGGCACAGCAGGGCTTCTACGACAAGTTCGTGGCCACCGGCGAGGTCACTCAACTGGCGAAGAACCTCGATGGCACCGAGTTCACCCTGGCAGTGCCGGACTACGTCTGGGAGGCCGGCGTGCATGACTTCGCCGACCTGAACACGTACGCCGAGCAATTCGACAAGAAAATCTACGGCATCGGCTCCGGAGCACCGGCCAACCTCTCGTTGCAGGACATCATCAAGAACAACGATTTCAACCTGGGCCAATGGAAGCTGGTGGAATCCAGCGAGCAGGCGATGCTCGCGGAAGTCTCGCGCGCGGTGAAGAAGCACAAGTTCGTGACCTTCCTCGGCTGGACCCCGCACCCGATGAACGTGCAACTGAACATGCGCTACCTCAAGGGTGGCGAGAAATACTTCGGCGATACCGGCAGCGTCCACACCCTGACCCGTAACGGTTATGCCCAAGCCTGCCCGAACATCGGCAAACTGCTGAGCAACCTGAGCTTCACCCAGGATATGGAAAACAGCATCATGGCCGAGGTGGTCAACAACAAGGTCAGCAACGCCGAGGCGGCCAAGGCGTGGATCAAGGCCAACCCGGCGGTGCTGGACAAATGGCTGGACGGGGTGAAAACAGCGGACGGCAAAGAGGCATTGCCGGCAGTCAAGGCCAAGCTCTAACCCCAGGCCCTTGGGATTGTTCCTGCGCACCCGTGGGAACAATCACCTTTGCCCTGATACTCTTTGGTAAAACCCCATTCGCGAGGATTCATGGTAATCCCCAGCCGCCATTCGCTCTTTCCCTTTCTTCGCTGGCTGCCCCGGCAGACCCGCGCCAGTGTCGGCCGCGATCTTGTCGTCGGGCTGAGCGGGGCGATTCTGGCGCTGCCACAATCGATTGCCTACGCGCTGATTGCCGGCCTGCCGCCCGAGTATGGCTTGTACGCCGCTATCATCCCGGTGCTGATCGCCTGCCTCTGGGGCTCCTCCTGGCATCTGATCTGCGGTCCTACAGCGGCCATCTCCATTGTCCTGTACGCCAGCGTCAGCCCGTTGGCCGTGCCCGGCTCCCAGGACTACATCACCCTGATCCTGTTGCTGACCTTCCTCGCCGGGGTGTTCCAGTGGCTGCTCGGCCTGTTGCGGTTCGGTGCCTTGGTGAATTTCGTTTCGCACTCGGTGGTGCTGGGCTTCACCCTGGGTGCCGCGGTGGTCATCGCCCTCGGGCAACTACCGAACCTGCTGGGGCTGGATCTGCCGAGCCAGGCCACGGCACTCGACAGCCTGATATCCCTGGCCAGCCATCTGAATGAGCTGGATAAACCGTCGCTGGTGCTGGGCCTCGGCACTCTGGCGCTGGGTGTTGCCCTGAAGTTGTGCCTGCCACGCTGGCCGAGCCTGTTGATCACCCTGGTCCTGAGCAGCCTGCTGGTCTGGTTGTGGCCCTCGTTGTTCGGCCATGTGCACCGGGTCAGCGCGTTTGTCGGACGACTGCCGCCGTTCAGCCCATTGCCCCTGGATCTGGACCTGATCCTGCGTTTGCTGCCCAGTGCCGTGGCGGTCGGCATGCTGGGGCTGGTCACCAGCCTGTCCATCGCCCGCTCGCTGTCGACACGCTCGCAACAGTTGCTCGACGCCAACCAGGAAGTACGCGCCCAGGGCTTTTCCAACATCGTCGGCAGCTTTTTCTCCGGCTCACTGTCGGCCGGCTCCTTCACCCGCTCTGCCTTGAGTTATGAAGCCGGGGCCTGCTCACCGCTGGCGGGCGTGTTCTCGGCGTTATGGGTGGCCGTGTTTGCGCTGGCCGGGGCGAGCCTGATCGCGCACATCCCGATCCCCGCCATGGCCGGCAGCATTCTGTTGATTTGCTGGGGCCTGGTGGACCACCGCGGTATTCGGGCGTTGTTTCGGGTCAGCCGGGCCGAGTTTGCGGTGATGGCCCTGACCTGCGTCGCCACGCTGCTGCTGGAGCTGCAAACGGCGATCTACGCCGGTGTGCTGGCCTCGCTGTTCTTCTACCTCAAACGCACCTCCCAGCCCCGCGTGCAGCAATGGCGCGAAGGTGATGAAGAGATTCTGCGGGTCGGCGGGTCGATCTTTTTCGGCGCCAGCCATTACTTGCAAGTGCGCCTACAGCGCACCCAGGGGCTGGCAGTGGTGATCGAGGCGCAATACATCAACTTCATCGACTACTCCGGGGTGGAAATGCTCCACCAGGAAGCCCGCCGCCTGCTCAGGCAGGACCGCAGCCTGACCTTGCGTCGGGCGCGGGGGCATGTGGTCGAAGAGTTGCGCAAGCTCGAAGGCGCGGATAAATGCCCGATCCGCTTCGAAGATTGAACTACAGCGCCAATTGCCGGCGCAGTTCAGCCAGCACCGGTGCCGTCTCCGGGCGTACTCCGCGCCACAGGAAGAAGGCTTCGGCGGCTTGCTCGGCGAGCATGCCCAGGCCATCCAGCACCATGGCGGCGCCATGGGCGCTGGCCCAACGGCAGAAAGATGTCGGCTCCTTGCCATACATCATGTCGTAGCACAGGGTCTTGCCGGGTTCGATCAGGCTGCTGGCGATCGGCGGTACTTCGCCTGACAGGCTGGCCGACGTCGCGTTGATGATCAGATCCACCGGCTCGCGCAGCCAATCGAAGCCACTGGCCGACACCGGGCCCAGATCGGCGAACAGTTCGGCCAGCAACTCAGCTTTCTCCACCGTGCGATTGGCGATGATCACCGAGGCCGGTTGCTCGGCCAACAATGGCTCCAGCGCACCGCGCACCGCGCCACCGGCGCCGAGCAACAGGATGCGTTTGCCTTGCAGGCTGAACCCGGCATTGACTGTCAGGTCTCGAACGAGCCCAGCGCCATCGGTGTTGTCACCCAACAGGCTGCCGTCAGCCAACTTGCTCAGGGTGTTGACCGCCCCGGCCCGTTGCGCACGGGCCGTCAGTTGGCTGGCCAGGCGGTAGGCCTCTTCCTTGAAGGGCACCGTGACGTTGGCACCGCGCCCCTCAGCGAAAAATGCCCTGGCGCAGCCGGAAAAATCATCGAGCGGCGCCAGCAGGGTGTTGTAGTCCAGTTGCTGAGCCGTTTGCTGGGCAAACAGGCGATGGATCAACGGCGACTTGCTGTGGCCAATCGGGTTACCGAAAACGACGTACTGATCCATCTCACACCCTCTAGGAGCGCGCCCCTGCGGGCGCTGCTGTGCTCAACCACGTTAGCGTTGTTTGCCGGCAAGCCGGCGCCTACCGATCAGGCAGAGCCTGACAGCCAGTCGCGGTCTTGCAGGAAGTACTCCGTCAGGCGCGCTTCTTCGCTACCCGGCTCGGCCTTCCAATCGTAAGCCCAGCGCACTTGCGGCGGCAGCGACATGAGGATCGACTCGGTACGCCCGCCCGACTGCAGGCCGAACAGCGTGCCTCGGTCGTAGACCAGGTTGAATTCGACGTAGCGCCCACGGCGGAACTCCTGGAATTCACGCTGTGGCTCGGTGTAGGCCTGGGCCTTGCGGCGCTGCACGATCGGCAGGTATGCCTCGATGTAGGCATCGCCGATGGCGCGGATGAACGCGAAGCAGGTGTCGAAATCCCATTCATTCAGGTCATCGAAAAACAGGCCGCCGATACCCCGGGGCTCGTTGCGATGCTTGATATGGAAGTAGCTGTCGCACCACGCCTTGTAGCGGCTGTAGACGTTAGGCCCAAACGGCGCACAGGCCTGGGCGGCGACACGGTGCCAATGCACGCAGTCTTCTTCATTGCCGTAGTAGGGGGTCAGGTCGAAGCCGCCACCAAACCACCACACCGGCTCTTCACCGGGTTTTTCGGCGATGAAAAAGCGCACATTGGCGTGGGACGTCGGCACGTGAGGGTTGTGCGGGTGGATCACCAGCGACACGCCGAGGGCTTCGAAGCCGCGTCCCGCCAACTCCGGCCGGTGTGCGCTGGCCGAGGGCGGCAGGCCGCTGCCAAACACGTGGGAAAAGTTGACGCCGCCTTTTTCGATCACCGCGCCATTTTCGATTACCCGCGTCCGTCCGCCACCGCCGGCTGGCCGGGTCCAGGCGTCTTCGACAAAGCGCGTGCCGCCGTCTTCTGTTTCCAGCGCGGCACAAATGCGGTCTTGCAGGTCGAGCAGGTAGGCTTTAACGGCTTCGGTGCGGGTAGTCATGGCATCACCTTGAATCGGGCAAAGCTACGCGGCGCTCGATCAGAACGGCGGCCGGCGCAAATGGGCGCGTAGCATAACACTGCACCCGGGCCTGCCGCAGTTGACGAAGATCAAGCTTAGGCGTCCGATAGGCCCCTACGCAAAACCACCCCAAGGAGAGTGCAGATGGCCAAACGAATCCAGTTCCGTGCCCATGGCGGCCCTGAAGTGCTTGAGTATGTGGACTATCAACCGGCCGAGCCGGGCCCGCAGCAGGTGCGCGTGAGCAACAAGGCCATCGGCCTGAACTTCATCGACACCTATTTCCGCAGTGGCCTTTATGCGCCTCCCGCCTTGCCATCGGGCCTGGGCGCCGAGGGGGCCGGTGTGGTCCAGGCCGTCGGCAGCCAGGTCAGCCGATTTAAGGTCGGCGACCGCGTCGCCTATGGCAGCGGCCCACTGGGGGCCTACAGCGAGGTGCACGTATTGCCGGAAGCCAACCTGGTGCATCTGCCCGAGGCTATCAGCTTCGAACAAGCCGCCGGCGTGATGCTCAAGGGCCTGACGGTGCAGTACCTGTTGCGTCAGACCTATGAACTCAAGGGGGGCGAAACCATCCTGTTCCACGCTGCTGCCGGCGGCGTCGGTTCGTTGGCCTGCCAGTGGGCCAAGGCCCTGGGCGTGAAGTTGATCGGCACCGTCAGCTCTCCGGAAAAGGACGCACTGGCCAAGGCCAACGGGGCCTGGGCGACCATCGACTACAGCCATGAGAATGTCGCTGAGCGCGTGCTGGAACTGACAGACGGCAAGAAGTGCCCGGTGGTCTACGACGGGGTCGGCAAAGACACCTGGCTGACTTCCCTCGACAGCACTGCGCCCCGTGGGCTGGTGGTGAGTTTCGGCAATGCGTCGGGAGCGGTGGAGGGGGTGAACCTGGGGATTCTCTCGGCCAAGGGCTCGCTGTACGTCACCCGGCCGACTCTGGCGACCTACGCCAACAACGCTGAAAACCTGCAGCGCATGGCCGATGAGCTGTTCGAGATGATCATCAGTGGCCAGTTGCGGGTTGATATCAGCCAGCGTTACTCACTGGCTGAAGCGGCGAAGGCACAGACCGAGTTGTCGGCCCGGCGCACCACGGGCTCGACCATTCTGTTGCCCTGATAAGTTTGTGGGTGTGCGCAAAATCTGTGAGCACCCAAAGTCATACTCTGGGAGCGAGTCGGGCGGCGTTCCGTCTGCTCGCGATGAGGCCCGCACAGCCAACCTCCACGGTGCTTGACCTACCGCTATCGCGAGCAGGCTCCCACAGGTTTTGCGTGATCTCGTAGGAGCGATTTCAGTCCGGGCGCACCACGTGGCCGGTCGCCAGGTCGCGAATCACGCTGGGGTTCCTGCGCCCGCCAAGCTGACCGCCCAGCACCAGGTCGACTTGCCCACGGAAATACTGCTCGACGCGAATCCGCGTGCGCGCCGCCGGCCGCCCCTGGGGGTTGGCGGACGTCGACACCAGCGGCCCAACCAATGCACACAGGTCCCGTACCTGCGGGTGATCGCTGACGCGCAGGGCCACGGTTTCGTGAACCCCGGTGATCCATTGCGGCAACATGTTCTGGTGGGGCACCAGCCAGGTATTCGGCCCTGGCCAGGTGCTGGCCATGCGATCGAGCCACAACTGCGGGAAGTCATCGAACAGGAAGTCGAACTGGCGAATATTGTCAGCTACCAGGATCAGGCCCTTTTCCACCGAGCGTCCCTTGATCGCCAACAGGCGATACACCGCCTCTTCATCCCAGGGGTCGCACCCCAGGCCCCAGACAGCTTCGGTTGGATAGGCAAGCACCGCCCCTGCGCGAATTCCTCGTGCGGCTTGTTGCACACGCCAACTGTTGACCATGACCGACTCTCCAAAATAAGGCTGTGCGCAGTTTACCCATCTTCCTTACAAATCCCAGCGCATGAACCTAGCTTAGGCGGGCAAACCAGCGTCCGCCTTCCGACACCGCCCGACCCTCCATTTCCAGTTCGGTCAGCGCCACCAGCACTTTAGGCAAGGCCCAGCCGCTGGACTCGGCCAGGGCTTCGCTGGTGTGGGGCGCGGCAAACAGCAGGCGCAATAACGGGTGATCGAGTTCAGCCGGCGCCGTGTCCGTGGCGGCCGGCAAATACTGCCAGCCGCGCAACCCTTCGAGAATATGGTCAATGGTCTCCACCAGGGTTGCTCCCTCGCGAATCAACTGGTGACAACCGCGAGCAGCGGGGTGGTGGATGGAGCCGGGAATCGCGTAGACCTCGCGCCCCTGTTCTGCCGCCAACCGGGCGGTGATCAACGAACCACTGGCGACACTGGCCTCGACCACCAGCACGCCCAGGGACAAACCACTGATGATCCGGTTGCGCCGAGGAAAGTGGCTGGCGTGCGGCCCGGCATCCAGGGCAAATTCAGAAACCACCGCGCTGCCCTGGGCAATCATCGCTTCGGCAAGGGTTCGGTTGCGCTGTGGATAAAATTTTTCCAGGCCGGTGCCGAGCACGCCCACCGTCTGTCCCCCGACGTCCAGCGCGGCCTGATGCGCAGCGGCATCGATGCCAAGCGCCAAGCCACTGGTGATCACAAAACCAGCGCCTGCCAGGCTGCGGGAAAATGCCGCCGCAGTGTCCATCCCCGGCCTGGAGGCGCGACGGCTGCCGACCATCGCCAACTGCGGTTTTTCCAGGATCGCCGGATCGCCAGCGACAAACAACAAGGGCGGGGGGTCACTGATTTCGGCCAGCAACGCGGGGTAACCGGGCTGGTCAATCATCAGTAAATGCTGGCCTTCACGCTCTAACCAGGCCAACGCCTGGTGGGCGCCATCACGAATCAACGGGCTGCGCCGGGCCTCTGCGCAGGCGGCGGGCAAACCCAGGGCGCGCCAGGCACTGGCTGGGGCGCTGATGGCTTTGGAGGCCGAACCGAAGGCTTGCAGCAACTTCTGGAAACGCCGCGGCCCCAGTTCTGGCAGGCGGTGCAAACGCAGACGGGCTTCCAGTTCCGCCGGCGAAAGCGGCAGGGGTACAGACGAGGGCATAAGATCATCCTTGATCGTTATTGGGCCTGACGAATCAGGAACAAGCTGTGGATAAGTCTGTTGGTAACTTGTTGAGCGTTTTCCCGCTGAGACACCCTGGGGGGGATGGATATTTGTGCTGCATGCAGGCTGCGGCGGGGGATGGCCAAAGGTTTGTGATTTCCCTCACGCGGTGAATCCCTTTATTATGTGGGCTCGCGTAAAACGCCAGAGCCGGCATGGCTCGCTCCCGCGAGGGGGCTTCGTTTTACAGCCATCGCCAGCCTCTGCGGACTGCCAGGCGATCGGCCCTGACCTTACTTCACACGTGCAGCAATTACGCTTATGGCCATTTTGAACATCCTCGAATTCCCCGACCCGCGCCTGCGCACGATCGCCAAACCGGTGGCCGTAGTGGACGACGAAGTGCGGCAGTTGGTCGATGACATGTTTGAAACAATGTATGAAGCGCCAGGCATCGGCCTTGCGGCGACCCAGGTCAATGTGCACAAGCGCATCGTGGTCATGGACTTGTCCGAAGACCGCAGTGAACCGCGGGTCTTCATCAACCCCGAGTTCGAAACCCTGACCGAGGAGATGGACCAGTACCAGGAAGGTTGCCTTTCGGTACCCGGCTTCTACGAAAACGTCGATCGCCCGCAGAAGGTCAAGATCAAGGCCCTGGATCGCGACGGCAAGCCGTACGAACTGATTGCCGAAGGCCTGCTGGCAGTGTGCATTCAACATGAGTGCGATCACCTCAACGGCAAATTGTTCGTCGACTACCTGTCCACGCTCAAACGCGACCGGATCAAGAAGAAGCTGGAAAAGCTCCATCGCCAGAACGCTTGATTCCTTTCTTCCAAAGGCTTGCTGCGGCAAGCCTTTTTCTTTTGTGACTGCTTCTGAAACCGAGAGCCTCCTCAATGCGCATCGTCTTTGCCGGCACCCCCGAATTTGCCGCTGAACACCTCAAGGCCTTGTTCGACAGCCCTTACGAGGTCGTGGCGGTCTACACCCAACCGGACCGTCCGGCAGGTCGTGGGCAAAAGCTGATGCCAAGCCCGGTCAAGCAACTGGCCCTGGAGCACCACATTCCGGTGTTCCAGCCACCGACCCTGCGCAATGCCGACGCCCAGGCCGACCTGGCCGCGCTGCAACCGGACCTGATGGTGGTGGTCGCCTACGGTCTGATCCTGCCGCAAGTGGTGCTGGATATCCCGCGCCTGGGTTGCATCAACAGCCATGCCTCCCTGTTGCCGCGCTGGCGCGGTGCGGCGCCGATCCAGCGCGCCGTCGAAGCGGGCGATGCACAGAGTGGCGTCACCGTGATGCGCATGGAGGCAGGGCTGGACACCGGGCCGATGTTGCTCAAGGTGACCACTGCGATCAGTGGCCAGGACACCGGCGGCACCCTGCATGACCGGCTTGCCGAGATGGGCCCGCCCGCAGTGATTCAGGCGATTGCCGGATTGGCCGCCGGTACCCTGCAAGGCGAAGTGCAGGACGACAGCCTCGCCACCTATGCACACAAATTGAACAAGGACGAGGCACGCATCGACTGGAGCCGCCCGGCGGTCGAACTGGAGCGCCTGGTACGCGCCTTCAACCCTTGGCCGATCTGCCACAGCACCCTCAATGGCGAGGCCCTGAAAGTCCTGGCCGCCACCCTGGCCGACGGCAAGGGTGCCCCGGGCGAAGTGCTCGGCGCCAGCAAGGACGGTCTGATCGTCGCCTGTGGCGAACAAGCGCTGTGCCTGACCCGCCTGCAGTTGCCCGGAGGCAAGGCCCTGAACTTCAGCGACCTGTTCAACAGCCGCCGCGAGAAATTTGCCCTGGGCACCGTGCTCGGCCAATCGGTGGCCGCCCAATGAACCCGCGTCTAGCCGCCGCCAAGGCATTGGCCGCAGTCCTCAGTGGCAAAGCGTCCCTCAACAGCTCCCTGCCAACCCAACTGGACAAGGTTGAAGACCGCGATCGCGGCTTCACCCAGGACCTGGCCTTCGGTACCGCGCGCTGGCAGCCACGCTTGTCGGCGCTGGCGGCCAAACTGCTGCAAAAACCCTTCAAGGCGGCGGATGCCGATGTCGAGGCGTTGCTGCTTGTCGGCCTGTATCAACTGCTCTACACCCGAGTACCGGCCCACGCCGCCATCGGTGAAACCGTGGGCTGCGCCGACAAGCTGAAAAAACCCTGGGCCAAGGCCCTGATCAACGCCGTGCTGCGCCGCGCGCAACGGGAAAGCGAAGCGCTGCTGGCCGAACTCGAGCACGACCCGGTGGTACGCACCGCCCATCCACGCTGGCTGCAAAAATCCCTCAAGGCCTTCTGGCCCCTGCAGTGGGAAGCCATTTGCGCCGCGAACAACGCGCACCCGCCGATGATTCTGCGGGTCAATCGCCGCCATCATGACCGCGCTGCCTACCTGCAATTGCTCAGCCAGGCCGGGGTAGCCGCTCAGCCGTGCACATACAGCCAGGACGGCATCGTCCTCGAGACCCCGGGCGATGTGCGCAGCCTGCCGGGCTTCAGCGAAGGCTGGATCAGCGTGCAGGACGAAGCGGCGCAACTGGCCGCCGAGCTGCTGGATCTGGCGCCGGGCCAGCGGGTGCTCGACGCCTGCTGCGCACCCGGCGGCAAGACCTGCCACATCCTCGAGGTCGAGCCTGGGCTGGCCGGTGTGGTTGCGGTGGACCTCGAGGCCAAACGCCTGGTGCGGGTCAAGGAGAACCTTGAACGCCTGGGCCTAGATGCCGAATTGATCGCCGCCGATGGCCGCGACACTCAGGCCTGGTGGGATGGCAAGCCGTTCCAGCGGATTCTGCTCGACGCTCCATGTTCGGCCACGGGCGTGATTCGCCGGCACCCGGACATCAAGCTGACCCGCCAACCCGATGACATCGCTGCCCTGGCCGTGCTGCAAGGCGAGTTGCTTGACGCGATGTGGCCGACCCTCGAGGTCGGCGGCATCCTGCTGTACGCCACCTGCTCGACACTGCCGACCGAGAACACCGAAGTGATCGAAGCCTTCCTCGCGCGCACCCCCGGCGCTCGCGAACTGGACATCGCCAGCCAGGCCGGCATCAAGCAACCCCATGGTCGTCAGTTGCTGGCGCAAGAGGGTGGTCATGACGGGTTCTATTACGCCAAGCTGATCAAGATTGCCGCCGCGCGCGGTTAACCGGATTTAAGGGAGTATACGGATGAAAATCATCATCCTCGGCGCAGGGCAGGTGGGTGGTTCACTGGCAGAGCACCTGGCCAGCGAAGCGAACGACATCACCGTGGTCGACACCGACGGCGAACGCCTGCGTGATCTCGGCGATCGCCTCGACATCCGCACGGTGCAGGGCCGCGGCTCGTTGCCCACGGTGCTGCGCCAGGCCGGCGCCGACGACGCCGACATGCTGGTGGCCGTGACCAACAGCGACGAAACCAACATGGTCGCCTGTCAGGTCGCCCATACCCTGTTCCACACCCCGACCAAAATCGCCCGGGTGCGCGAGGCGTCCTACCTGACCCGCGCCGACCTGTTTGACAACGACGCGATTCCGGTCGATGTACTGATCAGCCCGGAACAAGTGGTCACCAACTACATCAAGCGCCTGATCCAGCACCCTGGTGCCCTGCAGGTGATCGACTTCGCCGAGGGCAAGGCCCAATTGGTGGCGGTCAAGGCCTACTACGGCGGCCCGCTGGTGGGCCAGCAACTGCGCCAGTTGCGCGAACACATGCCGAACGTCGATACCCGGGTGGCGGCGATTTTCCGTCGCGACCGGCCGATCCTGCCGCAAGGCAACACGGTGATCGAAGCCGACGATGAAGTATTTTTCATTGCCGCCCGAGCCAACATTCGCGCGGTCATGAGCGAAATGCGCCGCCTCGATGAAAGCTACAAGCGCATCGTCATCGCCGGTGGCGGGCAGATTGGCGAGCGCCTGGCCGAGGCCATCGAAAGCCGCTACCAGGTCAAGATCATCGAGATGAACCCGGCCCGCTGCCGCTACCTGTCGGACACCCTCGACAGCACCGTGGTGTTGCAGGGCAGTGCGTCGGACCGCGACTTGCTGCTGGAGGAAAACATCGCCGATGCCGATATCTTCCTCGCGCTGACCAACGACGATGAAGCCAACATCATGTCTTCGCTGCTGGCCAAGCGCCTGGGCGCAAAGAAGGTCATGACCATCATCAACAACCCCGCCTACGTGGACCTGATCCAGGGCGGTGACATCGACATCGCCATCAGCCCACAACTGGCGACCATCGGCACCCTGCTGGCCCACGTGCGCCGAGGCGACATCGTCAGCGTGCACTCACTGCGCCGGGGTGCGGCAGAAGCCATTGAGGCGATTGCCCACGGCGACGAGAAGTCGAGCAAGGTCATCGGCAAGGCCATCGAGAACATCGCATTGCCGCCGGGTACCACCATTGGCGCGATCATCCGCGACGAAGAAGTGTTGATCGCCCACGATGACACCGTGATCGAAGCTGGCGACCATGTGATTCTGTTCCTTGTGGATAAAAAGCATATTCGCGATGTGGAGAAGCTGTTCCACGTGGGGTTGAGCTTCTTCTGAACCAGGATTTGCGGCGGCGGGCCTGTTCGCGATAGCGGCCGCATGGCGAACCTTCTACCCCTGACCCACCCAACAAGGAAATGACCCATGCTCGAATCCCTGGAAAAAATGCTCGCCAAGGGTGTGGATAACTCATTGTTGCGCTTCGGGTTGGGCAAGGGGTATCTGGATCTTGGGGAAAACGCCAAGGCGGCCGAGCACTTCACGCGCTGCGTGGCATTCGATCCGAACTACTCTGCGGCCTGGAAGCTATTGGGTAAGGCCCACCTGGCACTGGCGGACTATCCGGCGGCGCGCCAGGCTTGGGAGCAGGGCCTGGAGGCAGCCCGCGCCCATGGCGACAAGCAGGCCGAAAAGGAAATGACGGTGTTCCTGAAAAAGCTCGATCGCACGAACGCCCTATAGGAACGCGGTGCTCTTGAGACCATCGCCGGCAAGCCGGCTCCCACAAGGGAATCGTGGCTTTCGTGGGAGCGGGCTTGCCCGCGATGGGCGTCAACGATGACACGGGTATCCTGAAGCTCAGTGAATCTTCAGTACCAGCGCTCTTCACCCGGCGGGCGCTTCTTGAAGCGCTTCATGCTCCACATGTACTGACTCGGATACGCCCGCACATACCGTTCAACCACCTGGCTCATGGCCGCGCAGGAGGTCTCGGTGTCGGTGCTGTACATCGCCTCGGGGGCCGCTTCCAGGATCACCTTGTAGCCCGAGCCGTCCGGCAGGCGCAGGGCATGCAGGAATACCCCGACCGCCTTGCCGCCGGCGAGCATGTTCGGCACAAACTTGCTGGTCAGGGCTTTGGTGGCGAAAAAAGGCACGAAGATACCGGCCGATTCCGCTGGCTCCGGGTCAGCCGGAATCCCCACCGCGCCGCCTTTGCGCACTTCCTTGATGACGCTGAGAATGCCTTCCTTGGTGGACGCCGCCACGCGGTTGCCCAGTTGCACGCGCTGCTTGCGCAGCAGTTCATCCACCGCCTTGAGCTTGGGCGGACGGTAGAAAATGATCGGTTTGCACTGGCTGCAATAGAAGTGGTTGAGCACTTCCCAATTGCCCAGGTGGCTGGTGATGCCGACGACGCCCTTGCCCGACGCCAGGGCCTCCTTGAGCACCTCCAGGCCTTCGACTTCACGCACCAGGTCGATCGAACGCTGGGCGGGCCAGATCCACGCGCAGGCGCTTTCGGTCAGGGACTTGCCGATGTCCTTGAGGCTCTGGCCCACCAGGCGCTCACGCTCGGCGGGGTCCATTTCGGGGAAGCACTTGGCCAGGTTGATACGCACCACGTCGCGAGAACGGTTGGGGGTTTTCCACATGACCCAGCCAATCGCCGCGCCCACCGCTTGCACTGCCCGCCACGGGAGCAGGGCAAACAACCTTAGAGCGCCTACCAGCAAGGCGCCTTTAAACTTATCCACAGGTCACTCCTGTTGTCTGAATCCTGTTGCGAGCCGGCTATTCTAACCGCGCACCGCCAACTCGGCGTAACGATCACATTCGCGGGTGTGGTCCATGACCATGCCCGACGCCTGCATCAGGGCGTAACAAATGGTCGGTCCGACGAACGTGAAACCGGCTTTTTTCAGCCCGCGGCTCATTTCCACGGCGACCGGGGTCACGGCCGGCACCTGGCTGCGGTCCTGGAAGTGGTTGATGGTCGGCACACCGCCGACGAACGACCAGAGAAAGCCCACCGGGTCTTCCAGCGCTAGCCAGGCCTGGGCGTTGCGCCGGGCGGCATTGAGTTTCAGGCGATTGCGGATGATCCCAGGATCAAGCATCAGGTCATCGATTTCGGCGTCGCTCATCTGCGCCACGCGCTGCACATCGAAGCCGTACAACACCTGGCGATAACGCTCGCGCTTCTTCAGCACAGTGATCCATGAGAGTCCGGCCTGGAACCCTTCGAGCAAAAGCAACTCGAACAAGCGCTGCGCATCGCGTAGCGGTACGCCCCACTCCTGATCGTGATAGGCCATGTACAGCGGATCTTCGGAACACCAAAAGCAGCGTGGCATAAGGCTCCAGGGGGCGTGCGCACGAACGAATCGGGTATACTCCCGCTCTTTAAATCGCAGCCCAAGAAACAGGTGAATTTCGTGAGCCAGCCTACGCCAGCCGTGCGTACCTTCCAAGACTTGATCCTCGCCCTCCAGCAATACTGGGCCGAGCAAGGTTGTGTGGTACTTCAGCCCTACGATATGGAAGTAGGCGCCGGCACTTTCCATACCGCCACGTTCCTGCGCGCCATCGGCCCGGAAACCTGGAACGCCGCTTATGTGCAGCCCAGTCGTCGCCCGACTGACGGCCGCTACGGCGAAAACCCGAACCGTCTGCAGCACTACTACCAGTTCCAGGTAGTCCTGAAGCCGAACCCGGACAATTTCCAGGAGCTGTACCTGGGCTCCCTCAAGCACGTGGGCCTGGACCCGCTGGTGCACGACATCCGTTTCGTCGAAGACAACTGGGAATCGCCGACCCTCGGCGCCTGGGGTCTGGGCTGGGAAGTCTGGCTCAACGGCATGGAAGTGACCCAATTCACTTACTTCCAGCAGGCGGGCGGCATCGAGTGCTACCCGGTGACCGGCGAAATCACCTACGGCCTGGAGCGCCTGGCCATGTACCTGCAAGGCGTGGACTCGGTCTACGACCTGGTCTGGGCTGACGGCCCGATGGGCAAAGTGACCTACGGCGACGTGTTCCACCAGAACGAAGTGGAGCAGTCGACCTACAACTTCGAGCACGCCAACGTCGAGAAACTGTTCGAACTGTTCGACTTCTACGAAAGCGAAGCCAAGCGCCTGATCGAGCTCGACCAGCCGCTGCCGCTGCCAAGCTACGAAATGGTGCTGAAGGCCTCGCACACCTTCAACCTGCTGGATGCGCGCCGGGCGATCTCGGTGACCGCACGTCAGCAATACATCCTGCGTGTGCGCACCCTGGCGCGTTCCGTTGCGCAAGCCTACCTGCTGGCGCGCGCCAAGCTGGGCTTCCCGATGGCGACACCGGACCTGCGTGATGAAGTACTAGCCAAGCTGGAGGCTGCACAATGAGTGCGCAAGATTTCCTGGTTGAACTGGGCACCGAAGAGCTGCCACCCAAGGCCCTGAACACCCTGGCCGAGGCCTTCCTGGCCGGTATCGACAAGGGCCTGCAAGCTGCAGGCCTGAGCTTTGAAGCCAAGCAGGTCTACGCCGCGCCACGGCGCCTGGCCGTGCTGATCAGCGCGCTGGCGACCCAGCAACCGGATCGCAGCATCAACCTCGACGGCCCGCCACGCCAGGCGGCGTTCGATGCCGAAGGCAACCCGACCCAGGCCGCCCTGGGTTTTGCCAAGAAGTGCGGTGTCGAGCTGAGCGAAATCGACCAGAGCGGCCCGAAACTGCGTTTCAGCCAGGTCATCAAGGGCAAACCAACCGCCAGCCTGCTGCCGACCATCGTCGAAGATTCCCTCAATGACCTGCCGATTCCCAAGCGCATGCGCTGGGGTGCGCGCAAGGAAGAGTTCGTGCGTCCGACCCAATGGCTGGTCATGCTGCTGGGTGACCAGGTCATCGACTGCACCATTCTGGCCCAGAAGGCCGGTCGCGATTCCCGCGGTCACCGCTTCCATCACCCGCAAAACGTGCGCATCGGTTCGCCATCGAGCTACCTGGCCGACCTGCGTGCCG
This sequence comes from Pseudomonas sp. RA_35y_Pfl2_P32, assembly GCF_963970735.1. Lineage (NCBI taxonomy): Bacteria > Pseudomonadati > Pseudomonadota > Gammaproteobacteria > Pseudomonadales > Pseudomonadaceae > Pseudomonas > Pseudomonas sp. RA_35y_Pfl2_P32. Next base: position 38,538 of record NZ_CAXAQF010000020.1, on the reverse strand, counting down.
CCTACGTGCTGGCCGACGCCAACGAACGTCGCGAGCTGATCAGCCAGCGCACCGAAGAGCTGGCCACCCGTCAGGAAGGCACGGCGATCGTTCCGCCAGCGCTGCTCGACGAAGTGACCGCGCTGGTCGAATGGCCTGTGCCGCTGGTGTGCTCGTTCGAAGAACGTTTCCTCGACGTGCCACAAGAAGCCCTGATCACCACCATGCAGGACAACCAGAAATATTTCTGCCTGCTGGATGCCGACGGCAAGTTGCTGCCCCGCTTCATTACCGTGGCCAACATCGAGAGCAAAGACCCGCAGCAGATCATCGACGGCAACGAGAAAGTGGTTCGCCCACGCCTGACCGATGCCGAATTCTTCTTCAAGCAAGACAAGAAGCAGAAACTCGAAGACTTCAACCTGCGCCTGCAGAACGTGGTGTTCCAGGAAAAGCTGGGCAGCGTCTACGACAAGGCCGAGCGCGTGTCCAAGCTCGCCGCCTTCATCGCCCCGCACATTGGCGGCAACGCCCAATGGGCTGCGCGTGCGGGCCTGCTGTGCAAGTGCGACCTGGCGACCGAAATGGTCGGTGAGTTCCCGGAGATGCAAGGCGTCGCCGGTTACTACTACGCCCTCAACGATGGCGAGCCAGAAGACGTTGCCCTGGCCCTGAACGAGCAGTACATGCCGCGCGGTGCTGGCGCCGAGCTGCCAAGCACCCTGACCGGTGCGGCCGTGGCGATTGCCGACAAGCTCGACACCCTGGTCGGCATCTTCGGTATCGGCATGCTGCCGACCGGCAGCAAAGACCCCTATGCCCTGCGTCGTGCAGCGCTGGGCGTGTTGCGCATCCTGATCGACAAGAAACTGGAACTCGACCTGACCGACGCCGTGGCCTTCGCCGTGGCTGCCTTCGGGACCAAGGTCAAGTCCGCAGGCCTGGCTGACTCGGTGCTGGAGTTCATCTTCGACCGCCTGCGTGCGCGTTACGAAGACGAAGGCGTGGACGTGGCTACCTACCTGTCGGTGCGCGCCCTGAACCCGGGTTCGGCGCTGGACTTCGATCAACGCGTGCAGGCCGTACAAGCCTTCCGTCAGTTGCCTGAAGCCGCCGCCCTGGCCGCGGTGAACAAGCGCGTGTCGAACCTGCTGAGCAAGCTCGAAGGCAGTGTGCCGACCACGGTCGAAGCCAAGTACTTCGACAACGCCAACGAGTTCTCCCTGTACTCGGCGATCCAGCAAGCGGACCAGGCTGTGCAGCCAATGGCCGCCGCTCGCCAGTACCGTGAAGCACTGGCACGCCTGGCAGCCTTGCGCGAGCCGGTGGATGCGTTCTTCGAAGCGGTCATGGTCAATGCCGAAGACGCCAACGTGCGGGCTAACCGTTATGCACTGCTGGCGCGCCTGCGTGGCCTGTTCCTGGGCGTAGCCGACATTTCGTTGCTGGGGTAAGACCGTTTGAAACTGCTGATTCTCGATCGGGACGGGGTGATCAATCATGACTCCGACGCTTACATCAAGTCGGTGGCGGAGTGGATTCCACTGCCGGGATCGATCGAAGCCATCGCGCAGTTGAGCAAGGCCGGCTGGACGGTAGCGGTCGCAACCAACCAGTCGGGCATCGCTCGTGGCTATTACGATGTCGCCACCCTGGACGCCATGCATGCGCGCTTGCGCACGCTGGTGGCCGAGCAGGGTGGCGAACTCGGCCTGATCGTCTACTGCCCCCACGGGCCGGACGCAGGCTGTGACTGTCGTAAGCCAAAACCCGGCATGCTGAAAACCATTGCCGCACATTACGACGTGCCGCTGACGGGCCTGTGGTTCGTCGGCGACAGTCTCAGTGACCTGGAGGCGGCAAAAGCCGTCGACTCTCAGCCAGTCTTGGTAAAAACCGGTAAAGGCGCAAAGACTCAGGGCAAGCCCCTGCCGGCAGGCACTTTGATTTTTGACGATCTGGCGGCGATTGCCGCAGAACTTATCAACAACTAGGGCGATTCTGACTTCCTGACCAAGGACTGTTCGGGAGCGCGCTTTTAGAAGGCGGGCACTGACCCGCAACGGTAATCGCGACCATGTCGATCTTGCAGGCAATCAGAACCTTTCTTTTTTACCTGCTGCTGGGCACCAGTTCGTTGCTGTGGTGCAGCCTGAGCTTTTTCATCGCGCCTTTCCTGCCGTTCAAGGCACGCTACCGTTTCATCAACGTCTACTGGTGCCGCTGCGCGTTGTGGTTGAGCAAGGTGTTCCTGGGTATTCGCTATGAAGTCAAAGGTGCCGAGAACGTCCCGGACCAGCCGTGCGTGATCCTGTCGAACCACCAGAGCACCTGGGAGACCTTCTTCCTCTCGGCGTACTTCGAGCCCCTGAGCCAGGTGCTCAAGCGCGAGTTGCTGTACGTGCCGTTCTTCGGCTGGGCAATGGCCATGCTGCGCCCGATCGCCATCGACCGCGACAACCCCAAGGCCGCCCTCAAGCATGTCGCCAAGAAGGGTGACGAGCTGCTCAAGGACAAGGTCTGGGTGCTGATTTTCCCGGAAGGCACCCGCGTGCCGTTTGGTACCGTCGGCAAGTTCTCCCGGGGCGGTACAGCGCTGGCGGTCAACGCCCAGTTGCCGGTGCTGCCGATTGCGCACAACGCCGGCAAGTTCTGGCCGAAAACCGGCTGGGCGAAGAAGCCGGGGGTCATCACCGTGGTCATCGGCGCGCCGATGTACGCCGAAGGCAGCGGACCCCGCGCCATTGCCGAGTTGAACGACCGCGCCGCCGCCTGGAACGAGCAAACCCAGCGCGACATGGGCTCACTGGCGCCACTGTCCGCTGCCGTGGATAAAGAAGTGCAGTGATTCTGTGGATAACCTGTGTACGGTTTTCCTGCTGAATGCTTTATTCACTACCTAACTTAATGATTTATATGCATATTTCTTAAGCTGATAAAACACCGAAAAACGTGCATAAGTTTTCCCGGTGATAAAAAAACCGGCCATTGTTGCCGGTTTTTTTATGCCCGTTCGACCTGCCAATCACTCATCCAGTAACGGCAACTCGACTCGGAAAGTCGTGCCTTGGGCAACCCGGCTTTCACATAGGATCCGCCCGCCATGACGATCCACCACCGCCTTGACCATCGACAGCCCCAGGCCCAAGCCCTCACTGCCCTGCGAGGACGCAAAGCGCCGGTACTGGCTGAACAGTTGGGGTTGCTCCTCGGCCGCGATTCCCCGGCCCTGATCGCTGATCTCACAACTCAGCCAGCCCTGTGCACAACTGACCCGCACCCGTACCTGGCTTCCGGCCGGGCTGTACTTGATGGCGTTCTCCAGCAGATTGAACAGGGCCCGGGTCAGCAGTGACTGGTCCGCCAGCACCATGCCCTCGGCTTCTTCATCCAGGTCATGGAGCAGTTCGATCTGCTTGAGCTGGGCGCTGCTCATGGCTTGATCGAACGCGTCGAGCACCAGCATCGCGAACATGCTCGGCGCGAACTGATAGGCCTCCGATTCCGCCTTGGCCAGTTGCACGAAGGCTTCGGTCAGACCCAAGGCCTTGCGCACCTGCAACTCGATCTGGCTGTGCAGTTGTGGGTCCGCGGAGCCTTGCTGATGCTGCACGTCGAGCAGGGCCAGGATCGCCGAATGCGGCGCACGCAGGTCATGGGAAAGAAAGCGCAGGAGCACCGCGCGCTGTTCCTCGGCCTCACGCTCAAGACTCAGGTCGGTCAGGCTGAGCAGCCAGCCAATCGCCGCACCGCCTTCAGCCGGCAACAACGGCGCCAGCTCCAGCCGCAGACTGCGCCCCTGGTTGTCGCGAAACTCGCTGCTGCCCGGGGTCGCAATCGCCGGCAAAGCCCCCTCCAGCAGCCCTGGATAGCCTAGCCCGGCGAGTCGGGCCATCAGTGGCTCACCCACCAGGTCACCGGCAAACAGCGCGCGGGCATTGCGGTTGGCCAACAGCACCCGGCCATCCGGGCCGCTGATCAGGGTCGCCACCGGCAAATACTCCAGGCCGTCGGCAATAAATCGGCGGGTATCGCGAGTACGGCTCATGGCCTGCTCCAGGGCGACAATCTGCCCCTGTAGCACATCACCGGCTGGGGGCGCCGTGCGCCGACGCTCAGGGAACACCTTGGGTTCGTTATCCAAACGCTCCAGTTCCCAGCCGAAATAAGCGAGTACGGCGCTCAGGCGGCGCCAGTTCCAGATCAGGTAGCCCAGTAACATCCCCACCAGGCTGGCCATCGGCGACCACCACCATCCTGCCCGCAGTAATAACGCAGATACCAGCAGGGCACTCGCCATGCCCCCCAGGGTCAACCACAGCGCGCGCTGCGGTCGGAACAGCAGCAGGCCCAGCAGCCCGGCAACCAGGGCTGTGGATAAACTCAGCGTCCAGCCAGTGCCCAGTACCAGGATGCTGCGCTGTTGCAGCAGGCCGTTAAGCAGATTGGCCTGGATCTCGATGCCCGGTGTAGTGCCGAGACTGGCTGACTGTGGTGTGACATACCGGTCGCCCAGGCCGGGGGCGATCGAGCCGATCAGGATCAAGCGGTCGCGCAACAGTTGCGCCGGCACTTCCCCACGCAACACGCTGACGTAAGGCACGCTGGGGAATCCGCCAGGGTGACTGATGAACGGAATGCGTACGCTGTTGGCGCGTTGCCAGCCTTGCATCGTCTGCGGCACAGACGAGCCGGGCAGGGCGACAGGACCGTCAACGCTCGCCTCATAAAGCAGCCACGCCAGTTGCGCCCTGGGCTGCGGCGGCGGACCTTCGCGCAGGTAGACGCTGCGTACCTTGCCATCAGCGTCCGCTTCAGCGTTGATGTGCCCGACCGCTTTGGCGCAGTGGCGCAAAGGTGCCACGGGTTCAATCTCACCCAATGACTGGCCATAGCGGGCGACCCCTTCGCGCAGCAACGGAATGAACACATTGCCGGCCCGGCAGAGCGCCTGGGCCAGGCGTTGGTCATTGTCGGGGGAGGGGGCCGGCTCGCTGAAGATCACATCGAACAGCACGCCCCTGGGCTCGGCCGCCGTCAACCGGTCCAGCAGGTCGGCGTGCAGGGTACGCGGCCAGGGCCACTTTCCCAGTTGCTGCAAACTGTAGTCGTCGATGGTCACAATGAGAATGCGCGGGTCGACCGGCAGCGGGCTCAAGCGTCGCAGGTTGTCGTACAGCAGGTTGCTCAGGGTCAGGCCGTGACTCAGGGACAATACGGCCGTCAGCGGCAGCAGGATCAGGCTGACCCCTAGCCATTCGCGGACCATGCGCCGAAACAGTCGCTGCGCCTGGGTCGGCTCGCGCCCCTCCTTCCTTGGCCAGCGCTTCATCGGCCCATCGCCGCGGCGCTACTGCACCCGTGATGGGCTGGGGTAATAGAAGATGTCATATACCCCGGTTTCTCCTTCAAGCCCCTGCTGATCGAATGCCGAGAGCCGAACGTGATAATAAAAGGCCTTCAACCCGCTGAAACTGATCTCTGGCGTATCGGAAAACTGTTCCTGCTTGATGTTCATGAACCCGGTATCGGTGGCGACCTGGGCCCGGTAACGCGTGGCGCCTTCCAGGGGGTTCATGATCAATTGCCAGACCGGTGTCGGGCCGGTCTGCCCGGCCTGGCCGAGCAATCGAGGGGCCGGTAGCAGGTCGCTGGGGATCAACTTGCCTTCCTTCTGGATACGCAGCCCCTGGCGCGCCAGGACCTGTACTTCATCATCCGCGCGGGCTACGGGCAAGGGCTTGCCCGCAGGTTTTTTCGCCAGCTCATCGCGGTCCACGGCCACCTGGCCATTGAGCACCTCAAGCAACGAGTGCCCGGCGGCATCGTTGCGCACTCGGAAGTGGGTACCGCGAACCCCGAGCACACCTACCGGCGTGAGGATCTGGAAACGATCATAGTCACTGGCGCGCTTGATTACATAAGACTCGACCTGGCCTTGCTGCAGAAGGACCTGCGGGACCTTGAGTTCATCGTTAAGGCTCAGGGTGACCTGGGAGCTGGAGGGCAGGACGATACGCGACCCATCGCCCAGGGACAGGCTGACAAAGGCGGTAGGAGAAGTCTTCACACCTTCCTGCTCATCCACAGTCATACCCTCCTCCAGCGCTACCTGCTGGCCCTTGCGATCGAGCTTCCAGGCTTCGCCTGTCAGGTGTTCGACCGTGGCGGGGAGTGGCTGACCACGGCATTGCTGCTGGTCATCGATGTAGGGCAGGCGCTTGGCGCTGGAAGATGCGGCAATGGCGCTCTGGGTCAACGGACTGACCAGCCCTGCCACGAGCAACAGGCAAGTACCCAGGTGGCGGCGGTGCAAGGAGGAGATTGGAGTCATGGGATTCGCTTTGGCGCTTTTTCTGAAAATCTGTTCGAGCCGCAGCACGCACCATACCTGACGCAGGGGCATAGAGGTGACACATCCTTGTGTCGGCCGAACCTGCCAGGATCCAGCGTGGTGCTTGAGCGGCTCCCTGTTTTCCCCCTGAACTGCAGACCGCAAGCGAACCGGCGATCGGCGGTCCCGCCAGGTTGGCGTCGACACTCCTGTGTCGGAGCACTTCCGAATGCTCCATTGCCGCTCGACACTTATGAATTTACCTACACAAACCGAATCAGAAATCCAGGTTCGACACTGCCAAAGCGTTGCTTTCGATGAAGTCACGACGTGGTTCGACCGCATCACCCATCAGGGTGTTGAAGATCTGGTCCGCACCGATGGCGTCTTCGATAGTCACTTTGAGCATCCGGCGCTGTGCGGGGTCCATGGTGGTTTCCCACAGCTGGTCCGGGTTCATCTCGCCCAGACCTTTGTAGCGCTGGATGGTGTGGCGCTTGGTGCTTTCGTTCATCAGCCACTCAAGGGCTTCCTTGAACTCGGTGATGGCCTTCTTGCGTTCGCCACGCTGGATGTACGCACCGTCATCCAGCAGGGTGCTCAGTTGTGCCCCCAGGGAGACGACGGTCTTGTAGTCATTGCTGCCGAAGAAGTCGCGGTTGAAGGTGACGTAGTTCGACAGACCGTGGGAGATCAGTTCGACCTCCGGCAGCCAGACGTTACGCTCACGGTCTTCACGCAGGCTGGCCTTGTAGACCAGGCCCGACTTCTCGACGGTGCGCAGGCGCACTTCGTACTGGGCCAGCCAATCCTGCATCGCTGCATGATCGGACAACTGCTCCATGCTCACTGCCGGCAGGTAGATGAAGTGCTCGGTCAGCTCCTGCGGGTACAGGCGCGACAGACGCTTGAGAGTCTTCATGACCAGGCGGAAATCGTTCACCAGGCGCTCGAGGGCCTCACCGGAGATACCCGGTGCGTCCTCGTTCAGGTGCAGGCTCGCATCTTCCAGGGCCGACTGCGTCATGTACTCTTCCATGGCGTCGTCGTCTTTGATGTATTGCTCTTGCTTGCCTTTCTTCACCTTGTACAACGGCGGCTGGGCGATGTAGATGTAGCCACGCTCGATCAGCTCCGGCAACTGACGGAAGAAGAAGGTCAGGAGCAGGGTACGGATGTGCGAACCGTCGACGTCAGCATCGGTCATGATGATGATGTTGTGATAACGCAACTTGTCGATGTTGTACTCGTCACGGCCAATGCCGCAGCCCAGCGCGGTGATCAAGGTGCCTACTTCCTGGGAAGAAATCATCTTGTCGAAGCGCGCCTTCTCCACGTTCAGGATCTTGCCCTTGAGCGGCAGGATGGCCTGGGTACGGCGGTTACGACCCTGCTTGGCGGAACCGCCAGCAGAGTCACCTTCCACCAGGTACAGTTCGGAGAGGGCAGGGTCTTTTTCCTGGCAGTCCGCCAGTTTGCCCGGCAGGCCGGCGATATCCAGAGCACCTTTACGACGCGTCATTTCACGGGCTTTACGCGCCGCTTCACGGGCACGGGCGGCGTCGATCATCTTGCCGACCACCAGCTTGGCTTCGTTCGGGTTTTCCAGCAGGAAGTCCGAGAAGTACTTGCCCATTTCCTGTTCGACCGCGGTCTTCACTTCGGAAGAAACCAGCTTGTCCTTGGTCTGGGAGCTGAACTTCGGATCCGGCACTTTCACCGAGATAATCGCCGTCAGGCCTTCACGGGCGTCGTCACCGGTGGTGGCGACCTTGTGCTTCTTCGCCAGGCCTTCAGCTTCGATGTAGGTGTTCAGGTTACGCGTCAGTGCGGAACGGAAGCCCACCAGGTGGGTACCGCCATCACGCTGGGGAATGTTGTTGGTGAAGCACAACAGGTTCTCGTTGAAGCTGTCGTTCCACTGCAGGGCGATTTCCACGCCGATGCCGTCTTCACGCTGGATGTTGAAGTGGAACACCTGGTTGACCGCAGTCTTGTTGGTGTTCAGGTATTCAACGAACGCACGCAGACCACCTTCGTACTTGAACAGCTCTTCCTTGCCGCTGCGCTCGTCCTTGAGGACGATACCCACACCGGAGTTGAGGAACGACAGTTCGCGAATCCGCTTGGCCAGGATGTCCCAGCTGAAGTGAATGTTCTTGAAGGTTTCAGCCGAAGGCTTGAAGTGGATCTGGGTACCGGTGGTCTCGCTTTCGCCAACGATCTTCATCGGCTCCTGCGGAACGCCGTGCACGTAGGTCTGCTCCCAGATCTTGCCGCTACGGCGAACGGTCAGGATCAGTTCTTCAGACAGTGCGTTCACTACCGACACACCTACACCGTGCAGGCCGCCGGATACTTTGTAGGAGTTGTCGTCGAACTTACCGCCGGCGTGCAGCACAGTCATGATGACCTCGGCTGCCGAAACGCCTTCTTCTTTGTGCACGTCTACCGGAATGCCGCGACCGTTGTCGCGTACGGTGATCGATTCATCAGGGTGGATGATGATGCTGATGTCGTCGCAATGGCCAGCCAAAGCTTCGTCGATCGAGTTATCGACCACCTCGAACACCATGTGGTGCAGACCGCTGCCATCGTCTGTGTCACCAATGTACATACCGGGACGTTTGCGTACGGCATCCAGGCCTTTCAGCACTTTAATGCTCGTTGAGTCGTACGTATTTTCTTCGCTCATGCCTTCACTCCCGATGGTCGTGGGTCTGGGTGATACGGCCCTGTTCCACGTGGAACAAAGCGACTGGCGTTTCCGTCTGCCAGCCTTCCCTCAATAATTCGTGGTCTACACAGGTGATGAACACCTGGCAGCGTAAGTCTTCCAGCAAACGGCAAAGCGCGCGGCGGTGCTGCTCATCCAGTTCAGACGGCAAATCATCCACCAGATAAATACATTGGCCGCGCCGGGCTTGGCTGACCAAGTGCCCTTGGGCGATCCGCAGGGCGCAAACCACCAACTTCTGCTGACCCCGGGACAAGATGTCCGCGGCATTGTGCGCGCCTAATCTAAGACGCAAATCAGCGCGTTGCGGTCCGGCCTGGGTATGCCCCATTTGCTGATCCCGGTGTACGGACGCGGCGAGCACTGCACTCAGCTCCCGCTCTTTGTCCCAACCCCGGTAATAGCTAAGCGTTAAGCCCTCGAGTTCGACGAGTTCGCTCAAGGTCTGTTCAAAGACTGGTTTCAAGGCTTTGATATAAGCGCGGCGGTATTCATCAATTTCAGCGCTGGCCTGGCACAATTCTCTGTCCCAAACCGCTTGCGAAACGGCGTCAAGTGTACCATGCCGCAGCCAAGAGTTTCTCTGGCGCAGGGCCTTCTGCAAGCGCTGCCAGGTGGACATGAATCGCGGTTCCACGTGGAACACCCCCCAGTCCAGGAACTGTCGGCGAATCTTCGGTGCGCCTTCCAACAGTCGAAAGCTGTCCGGGTTGATCAATTGCAGCGGCAGAATTTCTGCCAGTTGCGCGGCACTGCGGGCGTTCTGCCCATCGATGCGAATCTGAAACTCGCCTTGGCGATCACGGGAAATCCCCAACGCACTGTGGCCGCCTTCGGCCAATTCGACCTGGCCGAATACCGTACAGGCCAACTGTTCGTACTGGATCACCGGTAATAGGCGGGTACTGCGAAACGAACGGGCGAGCCCCAACAAGTGGATGGCTTCCAACACACTGGTTTTACCGCTGCCGTTGGCGCCGTACAGGATATTGATGCGGGGGGAAGGGGAGAAGGTCACCGGGTGCAAATTGCGCACCGCGGTGACCGAGACGCGACTGAGGGACATCTAGTGGCTGCTGAACATGTTTACAGGCGCATCGGCATGACAACGTAAGCCGAGTCGTCGTTGTCGGACTCTTGCACCAGCGCACTGCTGTTGGAGTCAGACAGGATCAAGCGCACTTGCTCGGTGGTCATCACGCCCAGCACGTCCAGCAAGTAGCTGACGTTGAAGCCGATTTCCAGGGAGCCGCCGTTGTACTCAACACCAACTTCTTCTTCCGCCTCTTCCTGTTCCGGGTTGTTCGCCTGGATCTTCAACTGACCGTTGGCCAATTGCAGGCGAATGCCGCGGTACTTCTCGTTGGACAGAATCGCGGTACGGCTGAACGCTTCACGCAGGGCCTGGCGATCGCCGAGTACCAGCTTGTCGCCGCCTTTTGGCAGGACGCGCTCGTAATCCGGGAACTTGCCGTCTACCAGTTTCGAGGTGAAGGTAAATTCGCCGGTGGTGGCACGAATGTGGTGCTGGCCCAACACGATGCTGACGTTGCCGTCCGGCTCAGTCAGCAGGCGTGCCAGTTCCAGGATGCCTTTGCGTGGCACGATCACCTGGTGGCGATCCGGTTGGCCGATGTCGGCCTGCATCGAGCACATGGCCAGACGGTGACCATCGGTTGCCACGGCGCGGATGATCCCGGCGGACACTTCCAGCAGCATGCCGTTGAGGTAGTAGCGAACATCCTGCTGCGCCATGGCGAAGCTGGTGCGTTCGATCAAACGACGCAGTTTGCTTTGCTCCAGGGTGCAGGTCAGCGAACCCGGGCCTTCTTCCACGGTCGGGAAGTCATTGGCGGGCAGGGTCGACAGGGTGAAGCGGCTACGCCCGGCCTTGACCACCAGTTTCTGCTCATCGAGCTTGATGTCGATCAGCGCGTCGTTCGGCAGGCTCTTGCAGATGTCCATCAGCTTGCGTGCCGGGACAGTGATTTCGCCCGGCTCGGCCGGTTCTTCTAGTTGCACACGACCGACCAGTTCGACCTCCAGGTCGGTACCGGTCAGCGACAATTGCTGGCCTTCGACAACCAGCAGCACGTTGGAAAGCACCGGCAAGGTCTGTCGGCGCTCGACGACGCCTGCGACCAGTTGCAGGGGTTTCAACAGGGCTTCGCGTTGAATGGTGAAATGCATGGTCTAGTCCCTTGCCTTAATAAGCTGCGCTGGTGTTCATCAAGTGGTCAGTGTACGCAGCAGGTTCTTGTAGTCCTCGCGGATGTCCGCGTCGGATTCCTTAAGCTCGTTGATCTTGCGGCAGGCGTGCAACACCGTGGTGTGGTCGCGACCGCCAAACACATCGCCGATTTCCGGCAGGCTGTGGTTGGTCAGTTCCTTGGACAGGGCCATGGCCACTTGGCGTGGACGGGCCACCGAACGCGAACGGCGCTTGGACAGCAAATCGGAAATCTTGATCTTGTAGTACTCGGCGACCGTGCGCTGAATGTTATCCACAGAGACCAGTTTGTCCTGAAGCGCCAACAGGTCTTTCAGGGATTCGCGAATCAGCTCGATGGTGATGTCGCGGCCCATGAAGTGCGAGTGTGCGATAACACGCTTGAGCGCGCCTTCGAGTTCACGCACGTTGGAGCGGATACGCTGGGCGATGAAGAACGCGGCGTCGTGCGGCAGGTCAACTTTGGCCTGGTCGGCTTTCTTCATCAGAATCGCGACGCGGGTTTCCAGTTCCGGAGGCTCGACAGCAACGGTCAGGCCCCAACCGAAGCGCGACTTCAAGCGCTCTTCCAGGCCTTCGATCTCTTTCGGGTAACGGTCACTGGTGAGGATGACCTGCTGGCCACCTTCAAGCAGAGCGTTGAACGTGTGGAAAAACTCTTCCTGGGAACGTTCCTTGCGGGCGAAGAACTGAATGTCATCGATGAGCAGCGCGTCCACCGAACGGTAGAAGCGCTTGAACTCGTTGATCGCGTTCAGTTGCAGCGCCTTGACCATGTCGGCCACGAAGCGCTCGGAATGCAGGTACACGACCTTGGCATTCGGGTTCTTCTTTAATAGATGGTTACCCACAGCGTGCATCAAGTGGGTTTTACCCAGGCCAACACCGCCATAGAGGAACAACGGGTTGTAACCGTGCTTGGGATTGTCCGCGACCTGCCAGGCCGCAGCGCGGGCCAACTGGTTGGACTTACCCTCGACGAAATTCTCGAAGGTAAAGGTCCGGTTCAGGTAACTGGTGTGCTTGAGCGCACCTTCTACCTGCACCGTGCGTTGTTCCGCACGTACCGGGGCCTGTTGCGAGCTGGCGCCTGCCATCGGGTCGAAGCTGTCCCGGGACGGCTCTTCATTGACCTCGACGATTTTCTGCGTCGAACGCTTGCTGGTTGCGGCCGCCGTTGGCATGTTGACCGGTGCCGGCGCCGCAGCAGCCTGGGCTTGCGATGCCGCAGCCGCCAAAGGTGCATTGGGCGCGGCCCGCGGTGCTGAACTGCGCTTGCTGCCTATTAATAAGGAAAGCGCGGGCGCCATGCCGTTGCCGTGCTCATCCAGCAGCTCGAGCACGCGGCTCAGGTACTTTTCATTGACCCAGTCGAGAACAAAGCGATTCGGTGCGTAGACACGCAACTCGTCGCCTTCGGCTTCGACCTGTAGTGGACGGATCCAAGTGTTGAATTGTTGGGCAGGCAGCTCATCGCGCAAAAGCTCCACGCACTGCTGCCAAAGTTCCACTGACACGGATATCCCCTAAGTTGAAAGCCGGTGAGGCAAAAACAAGCGGTCATTGTAGCGACCGGGCGCAGACTTATCCACACGTAGCGTGCTCACAGGTGCAGAAGAATCAAGCTTTTATCAGTAAAAAAGGCGACCAATGGTCTGTGCATAAGCCCTGTGGATAAACCCACTTAAGCTCGTTGTACAAGTGGGGGCGAAACTCGGTGGATAACCTGCCTGTGGATAACCACCTGTTTCACTCACAGCTTATCCGACAGCGCAGCACAGGCTGACCACCGTTTTCCACGGTAGTTATCATTCTCTGTACAGCACGGAATATAAGGGCTAAAGCCAGTTATCCACAGATAGAGGCGGGTCTAGCTTTTATAAGCTTTACAGAAAAGCTTTAAATACTTTCCTTCTTTATTTTTATATCTAGCTGTCCTCCTTTCAAGGACGAACCGCCCCGATACCCATTTAAAGGAAACCTTGGTTGGAAATTGACCTAGAGGCTTGCTTTCTCTAGAATCCCCGGTCTCTTAAAACGGGGGCCATTCCGGCCCGTTGTGGACGAACCAGGTAACACGACATGAAACGTACTTTCCAACCAAGCACTATCAAACGCGCTCGTACCCACGGTTTCCGTGCTCGCATGGCTACCAAGAACGGCCGCGCAGTCCTGTCGCGTCGTCGCGCCAAAGGTCGTGCGCGTCTGGCAGTTTGATAATCCGGTACTGGAGGTGAGTCAGGACTTCAGTCGGGAAAAGCGTTTGCTGACCCCCCGGCATTTCAAGGCAGTCTTTGACTCCCCTACCGGCAAGGTTCCGGGGAAAAATCTCCTGCTCCTTGCACGCACCAACGATCTCGATCACCCCCGTCTCGGGCTGGTTATCGGGAAAAAGAGTGTGAAACTCTCCGTTGAGCGAAATCGCCTCAAACGTCTGATGCGCGAATCGTTTCGCCTCCACCAGGACTCTCTGGTTGGGTGGGATATCGTGATCGTCGCGCGCAAAGGTTTGGGCGAAGTAGAAAACCCCGAATTGATTCAGCATTTCGGCAAACTCTGGAAACGTCTGGCACGCAACAAGCCAGAGCCAGCAGTCAAAGCCGAAACTGTAGGGGTAGACAGCACCGATGCGTAAACTGGCACTCGTTCCGATCCAGTTTTATCGCTATGCCATTAGTCCTCTGATGGCCAGTCACTGTCGTTTCTACCCCAGTTGTTCCTGCTACGCGTATGAAGCCATTGAAAATCATGGCCTTCTGCGCGGTGGCTGGCTGACCTTTCGTCGTTTAGGTCGCTGTCATCCGTGGAATCCCGGTGGTTATGACCCGGTTCCGCCTATCCCTACCTCCCGTTCTTCTTCGATGGCCGAGTAATCATGGATATTAAACGCACGATCCTGATCGTCGCCCTGGCAATCGTGTCCTACGTCATGGTCCTGAAATGGAACCAGGACTATGGCCAGGCTGCCCTGCCGACTCAGAATGTTGCTGCCAATCAGAATGCCCCGGCTATTCCGGACGGTACCAACGCTTCCGCCAGTGCCGATGTACCCAGCGCGAATACCGATACCAGCACCCCTACCGAAACTCCGGTAGTGGCGAGTAAAGATCTCATCCACGTTAAAACGGATGTGCTCGAACTGGCTATCGATCCTCAGGGTGGTGATGTCGCCCAGCTGATGCTGCCAAAATATCCACGTCGTCAGGACCATCCGGATGTTCCGTTCCAGCTGTTTGATAACGGCGGCGAACGTACTTATCTGGCGCAAAGCGGCCTGACTGGCACCAACGGTCCGGATGCACGCCCGACCGGTCGTCCGGTTTACTCGACCGAGCAGAAGACTTATCAACTGGATAAAGATCAGAACCAACTGAACGTTGATCTGAAATTCAGCGATGCCGGTGTCAATTACATCAAGCGCTTCACCTTCACTCGCGGTTTGTACGATCTGAAAGTCACCTATCTGATCGACAACACCAGCGACAAGGCCTGGACTGGCAACCTGTTTGCCCAGCTCAAGCGTGATGCCAGTTCGGATCCTTCTTCCACCACAGCCACCGGCACTGCCACTTACCTGGGCGCCGCCCTGTGGACAAGTGCAGAGCCGTACAAAAAAGTGTCGATGAAAGATATCGACAAGGCTGCGCTGAAAGAAACCGTCAATGGTGGCTGGGTCGCCTGGCTGCAACACTACTTCGTGACGGCCTGGATTCCAGCCAAGAACGACAGCAACGTGGTGCAGACTCGCAAAGACAGCCAAGGCAACTACATCATCGGTTTCACTGGCCCGGCTTTGACCGTTGCGCCAGGTGCCAAGGCTGAAACCAGCGCTACCCTGTACGCTGGCCCGAAAAGCCAGGCGGTGCTGAAAGAGTTATCCCCAGGTCTGGAGCTGACGGTCGACTACGGCATTCTGTGGTTCATCGCTCAACCGATCTTCTGGCTGCTGCAACACATTCACGCCATTGTGGGTAACTGGGGCTGGTCGATCATCTTCCTGACCATGCTGATCAAAGGGATCTTCTTCCCGCTGTCAGCTGCCAGCTACAAGTCCATGGCGCGCATGCGTGCAGTGGCGCCAAAACTGGCTGCATTGAAAGAGCAACATGGCGATGACCGGCAGAAAATGTCGCAAGCCATGATGGAGCTGTACAAGAAAGAGAAGATCAATCCGCTGGGTGGTTGCTTGCCAATCCTCGTGCAGATGCCGGTTTTCCTCTCGCTGTACTGGGTACTCCTGGAAAGCGTGGAAATGCGCCAAGCGCCCTTCATGCTGTGGATTACCGACCTGTCGATCAAGGATCCGTTCTTCATTCTGCCGATCATCATGGGTGCAACCATGTTCATCCAACAGCAGTTGAACCCGACTCCTCCGGATCCGATGCAGGCCAAGGTGATGAAGCTGATGCCAATCATCTTCACCTTCTTCTTCCTGTGGTTCCCGGCGGGCCTGGTGCTGTACTGGGTTGTGAACAACTGCCTGTCGATCGCTCAACAGTGGTACATCACTCGCAAAGTTGAAGCCGCGGCGAAAAAAGCCGAGGCATAACTTGCTCTGTGTGTAACCATTCAAAACGCCCCCTCGTGGGGCGTTTTGCTATCTGCCATTTTTATCGGGATATCGGTTTATGAGCGCTCCTCGTGAAACCATCGCCGCCGTCGCCACCGCCCAGGGCCGTGGGGGTGTCGGTATCGTTCGTATTTCCGGGCCGCTGGCACGTCATGCGGCTCAAGCCATCAGTGGCCGTGAACTGAAGCCGCGTTTTGCCCATTACGGTCCGTTTCTCAGCGCCGACGCTGAAGTCTTGGATGAAGGAATCGCCCTGTATTTTCCGGGCCCCAACTCCTTCACCGGCGAAGACGTCCTCGAACTGCAGGGCCACGGCGGACCGATTGTCCTGGACATGTTGCTGCAGCGTTGCCTGCAACTGGGTTGCCGCCTGGCGCGTCCGGGGGAGTTCAGCGAACGCGCGTTCCTCAACGACAAGCTCGACCTGGCCCAGGCCGAAGCCATTGCCGACCTCATCGAGGCCAGCTCGGCGCAAGCTGCACGCAATGCCCTGCGTTCCCTGCAAGGGGCGTTTTCCCAGCGTGTGCATAACCTCACCGAACAGTTGATTGCGTTGCGCATCTACGTCGAAGCGGCCATCGACTTCCCGGAGGAGGAGATCGACTTCCTTGCCGATGGCCATGTGCTGACCATGCTCGACGCGGTGCGCGAGGCGTTGGCCAAGGTCATGCGCGAAGCCGGGCAGGGCGCCTTGCTGCGCGATGGCATGACCGTGGTCATCGCCGGCCGGCCGAATGCCGGCAAGTCGAGTCTGCTCAATGCACTGGCCGGTCGTGAAGCAGCGATTGTCACCGAGATCGCCGGCACCACCCGGGACATCCTGCGCGAACATATCCACATCGATGGCATGCCCCTGCACGTGGTCGACACCGCGGGTCTGCGCGATACCGATGACCAGGTCGAGAAAATTGGCGTGGAGCGGGCATTGAAGGCGATCAGTGAAGCCGATCGGGTGTTGTTGGTGGTCGATGCCACGGCCCCTGAAGCCCTTGATCCGTTTGCCCTGTGGCCTGAATTCCTGGAGCAGCGCCCGGAGCCTGGCAAGGTCACCCTGATCCGCAACAAGGCCGACCTCACGGGTGAGGCCATCGCGCTGCAGGTCTGTGACGATGGGCACGTCACCATCAGCCTCAGTGCCAAGTCCGCAGGCGAGGGCCTGGAGCTGCTGCGTGACCACCTCAAGGCCTGCATGGGCTATGAGCAGACCTCGGAAAGCAGTTTCAGCGCCCGTCGCCGTCACCTTGAAGCCTTGCGCCATGCCAGTGACTCCCTTGAGCACGGTCGTGCCCAACTGACATTGGCCGGCGCCGGCGAGTTATTGGCCGAGGATTTGCGCCAGGCACAGCAATCGCTGGGTGAAATTACCGGTGAATTCAGCTCCGATGATCTGCTGGGCCGAATCTTTTCCAGCTTCTGCATCGGTAAGTAACCCCTTCTCCGGGCGCAACCTGCGATCTTTTGATGTTTCTGCCGTGCTTCCCTCTGTGACGAGCACATGAATCGTTAAAAGATCGCAGCCTTCGGCAGCGCCCACAGCGGTAAATCCGTTTTTTCTTCTCCCGTTGCCATGCGATTCCATCGCCAGGGTGGTTTGCCTGTGCCTGCGATTTGCCTTTTTTCGACTTTTCTGTGGATTAAGCCCTGTGAATAACTCCCACTAAGGGCAGTTGATAACAGGGCCTGAAAACTGAGGAAAACCACCCCTGTGGATAACCGCCCCATCCATCCACAGGCTTAGACCGGTTATCCAAGGGGCTCATGACCACATGACCACAGACTTTAAAATCTCTGTACACAGCATAAATAAAGGCCTGTATGGATCTATCCACAGAAAGGTAGCTGTATAGAAATAAACATAAAAACCAAGCTTTTATAAATTTCTTTCTTTTTAATTTCTATTGTTCGTGACTTACCCACAGCTGGTTAAATTTTGTGCAAAGGGTTCTTTAGGGAAGGCGAAGTCCCTATACTTGTCGACCAGGTCCAAAAACCTGAGCTCAAACCATTTCTGAATTAATTAACTGAAGCAGGCACGAGGTGCGTGGTGGATTTCCCTTCCCGTTTTGAAGTGATCGTCATCGGCGGCGGTCATGCCGGTACCGAGGCAGCACTTGCATCAGCACGTATGGGGGCAAAAACCCTGTTGCTGACGCATAACGTGGAAACCCTCGGTGCCATGAGCTGCAACCCCGCGATCGGCGGGATCGGCAAAAGCCACCTGGTCAAGGAAATCGACGCCCTCGGCGGTGCGATGGCCATGGCCACCGACAAAGGTGGTATTCAGTTCCGCGTGTTGAACAGCCGCAAAGGCCCGGCCGTACGCGCTACTCGCGCTCAAGCCGACCGTGTGTTGTACAAGGCTGCCGTTCGCGAGATTCTTGAGAACCAACCGAACCTGTGGATATTTCAACAGGCAGCGGACGACCTGATCGTCGAACAGGAACAGGTACGCGGTGTTGTCACCCAAATGGGTCTGCGTTTCTTCGCCGACTCCGTGGTTCTGACCACCGGTACCTTCCTCGGTGGACTTATCCACATCGGTTTGCAGAACTTCTCTGGCGGTCGCGCCGGCGATCCACCGTCCATTGCCCTAGCTCACCGTCTGCGTGAACTGCCGCTGCGTGTGGGTCGCCTGAAAACCGGTACGCCACCGCGCATTGACGGCCGCTCTGTGGATTTCTCGGTGATGACCGAGCAGCCAGGTGATACGCCGATCCCGGTGATGTCGTTCATGGGCAACAAGGAACAGCATCCCAAGCAGGTCAGTTGCTGGATTACCCACACCAACGCCCGTACCCACGAAATTATTGCCGCGAACCTCGACCGTTCGCCGATGTATTCCGCTGCCGGTGAGATCGAAGGCATTGGTCCGCGTTATTGCCCGTCGATCGAAGACAAGATTCACCGCTTTGCCGACAAGCAGAGCCACCAGGTGTTTATCGAGCCGGAAGGTTTGACCACCCACGAGCTGTACCCGAACGGGATATCCACAAGCTTGCCGTTCGACGTGCAGTTGCAGATCGTGCAATCGATCCGTGGCATGGAAAACGCACACATCGTGCGTCCGGGCTACGCGATCGAGTACGACTACTTCGATCCGCGAGACCTGAAGTACAGCCTGGAAACCAAGGTGATCGGCGGTCTGTTCTTCGCCGGGCAGATCAACGGCACCACCGGCTACGAAGAAGCCGGTGCCCAAGGTTTGCTGGCCGGCGCCAACGCCGCACTGCGCGCACAGGGCAAAGACGCTTGGTGTCCGCGTCGAGATGAAGCCTACATCGGCGTATTGGTCGACGACCTGATAACCCTCGGGACTCAGGAACCGTACCGGATGTTCACTTCCCGCGCCGAGTATCGGTTGATCCTGCGCGAAGACAACGCTGACCTGCGCTTGACCGAAAAAGGTCGGGAACTGGGTCTGGTCGATGACGCGCGTTGGGCGGCGTTCTGCAAAAAACGCGAAAGCATCGAACTCGAAGAGCTGCGCCTGAAAAGTACTTGGGTTCGCCCGGGCACCGAGCAGGGCGATGCCATTGCCGAAAAATTCGGCACTCCGCTGACCCACGAATACAACTTGCTGAACCTGCTGACCCGTCCGGAAATCGACTACGCTGGCCTGATCTCGGTCACCGGCGCCGGTGCAGAAGATCCACAGGTTGCCGAGCAGGTCGAGATCAAGACCAAGTACGCCGGCTACATCGACCGCCAGCAGGATGAAATCGCTCGTCTACGGGCCAGCGAAGACACCAAACTGCCTGTGGATATCGATTACACGACCATCTCCGGTCTCTCCAAGGAGATCCAGAGCAAGCTCGGTGCGACCCGTCCGGAAACACTGGGCCAGGCTTCGCGGATCCCGGGGGTGACGCCGGCAGCCATTTCGCTGTTGATGATTCATTTGAAAAAACGCGGCGCGGGCCGTCAGTTGGAGCAAAGCGCTTGAGTTCGTTGGTCACCTCGCAACACGCCGAAGAGTTATCCACAGGTGCACGCCAGATCGGCGTCAACCTGAGTGAAACCCAGCATGCCCAACTGCTGGGTTACCTGGCCCTGTTGATCAAATGGAACAAGGCCTACAACCTCACCGCGGTGCGTGATCCGGACGAAATGGTGTCGCGCCATTTGCTCGACAGCCTGAGCGTGATGTCCTTCATCGAAAACGGGCGTTGGTTGGATGTCGGCAGTGGTGGCGGCATGCCGGGTATTCCCCTGGCCATCCTGTTTCCTGAATCGCAAGTCACTTGCCTGGACAGCAACGGCAAGAAAACCCGCTTCCTGACCCAGGTCAAACTCGAACTCAAACTGGATAACCTGCAAGTTATCCACAGTCGCGTCGAAGCCTTCCAGCCTGAGTTGCCATTCAACGGGATCATTTCCCGGGCCTTCAGCAGCATGGAGAATTTCAGCAACTGGACTCGCCACCTTGGCGACACCGATACACGTTGGCTGGCAATGAAGGGCGTTCATCCCGCGGATGAGCTGGTAGCATTGCCGGCAGACTTCCACCTCGATAGCGAACACGCCTTGGCCGTACCTGGTTGCCAAGGCCAACGCCATCTGCTGATACTGCGCCGCACGGCATGATTGGGAACACAAGCAAGAATGGCTAAGGTATTCGCGATAGCGAACCAAAAGGGTGGTGTGGGCAAGACCACCACCTGCATCAACCTCGCAGCATCCCTGGTCGCCACCAAGCGCCGGGTGCTGTTGATCGATCTTGATCCACAGGGCAACGCCACCATGGGTAGCGGTGTGGATAAACACGGCCTGGAAAACTCGGTCTACGACTTGTTGATCGGCGAATGCGACCTGACCCAGGCCATGCATTACTCCGAACACGGTGGTTACCAGCTGTTGCCGGCCAACCGCGATCTGACCGCGGCGGAAGTGGTCCTGCTGGAAATGCAGATGAAGGAAAGCCGCCTGCGCAGCGCCTTGGCGCCGATCCGCGAGAGCTACGACTACATTCTGATCGACTGTCCGCCGTCGTTGTCGATGCTCACCCTGAATGCATTGGTCGCCGCCGATGGGGTCATTATCCCCATGCAGTGTGAATACTTTGCACTCGAAGGCTTGAGCGACCTTGTGGATAACATCAAGCGCATCGCCGAACTGCTGAACCCGAACCTCAAGGTCGAAGGCCTGCTGCGGACCATGTATGACCCGCGCCTGAGCCTGATGAACGATGTTTCGGCCCAGCTCAAGGAACACTTCGGCGAGCAGCTGTACGATACGGTCATCCCACGTAACATCCGCCTGGCCGAAGCGCCAAGCTATGGCATGCCCGCGCTGGCGTACGACAAATCATCGCGAGGCGCGATTGCCTACCTGGCATTGGCAGGCGAGATGGTTCGCCGTCAACGCAAAAACTCACGTGCCGCCGCCGCTCAGGCAACTTAAGGAATCCCCATGGCCGTCAAGAAACGAGGTCTCGGACGTGGACTGGATGCACTGCTGAGTGGTCCGACTGTCAGCGCGCTGGAAGAACAGGCCGTGCAGGCTGACCTGCGCGAGCTGCAGCACCTGCCCCTGGATCTGCTCCAGCGCGGCAAGTACCAGCCACGCCGAGACATGGATCCCCAGGCGCTGGAAGAGCTGGCGCAGTCGATCAAGAGCCAGGGCGTGATGCAGCCGATCGTGGTTCGCCCCATTGGCGCCGGACGCTTTGAGATCATTGCCGGTGAGCGCCGCTGGCGCGCTAGCCAGCAAGCCGGGCAGGAAACCATCCCGGCGATGGTGCGCGACGTGTCGGACGAAACCGCTATCGCCATGGCCCTGATCGAGAACATCCAGCGTGAGGACCTCAATCCAATCGAGGAAGCGGTCGCCCTGCAGCGCTTGCAGCAGGAATTCCAGCTGACTCAGCAGCAAGTGGCCGAAGCCGTGGGCAAGTCCCGCGTGACAGTCGCCAACCTGTTGCGCCTGATTGCCTTGCCGGAAGTCATCAAGACCATGTTGTCCCATGGCGACCTGGAAATGGGTCATGCCCGTGCTTTGCTCGGTTTACCGGAGAATCAACAGGTTGAAGGGGCGCGACACGTTGTCGCACGTGGCCTCACCGTACGCCAGACAGAAGCCCTGGTTCGCCAGTGGCTCAGTGGTAAACCGGAGGTCAGTGAACCGGTCAAGGCCGACCCGGATATCGCCCGCCTCGAACAGCGGCTGGCAGAGCGCCTGGGCTCTGCGGTGCAGATCCGCCACGGGAAGAAGGGAAAAGGTCAGTTGGTAATCGGCTATAACTCACTGGATGAGCTTCAAGGTGTCCTTGCACACATCCGCTGAAACATTTCCTCATGTAGCGTGCAGTCGGAAATCACTACCTGACAGTTGAATAGGGGCTGAACCGCCCCTATACTCTGCGCGCATTTTGTCGGCACAAATTATGCCAAGTTATTGAATTCTGGCAGCCGACCTTTGAGGAGCGAGATCGATGGAAACACGCACGCCAAACCGCTTGCCGTTCCATCGCCTGGCGGTTTTTCCGGTGTTACTGGCTCAATTTGTCGTTTTGCTGCTGGCCGCTTTGGCGCTTTGGCAATGGCATGGAGTCGTAGCCGGGTACTCAGGACTCTGCGGAGGCCTGATAGCCTTGCTTCCCAATGTTTATTTCGCTCACAGGGCATTTCGGTTTTCCGGGGCCCGGGCAGCTCAAGCCATCGTCCGGTCTTTTTATGCCGGTGAGGCGGGCAAACTGATTTTGACGGCAGTGCTTTTTGCATTGACGTTCGCAGGTGTGAAGCCACTGGCGCCGTTAGCAGTCTTCGGCGTCTTTGTGTTGACCCAACTGGTCAGCTGGTTCGCTCCCCTGCTGATGAGAACAAGACTTTCGAGACCTTAGGGCGTTTGAGGCAACCATGGCAGAAACAACCGCTTCGGGCTATATCCAGCACCACTTGCAGAACCTGACCTTCGGTCAGCACCCTACCGGCGGCTGGGGCTTTGCCCACACCGCAGCAGAAGCCAAGGAAATGGGCTTCTGGGCTTTCCACGTCGATACCCTCGGCTGGTCGGTCGCATTGGGTCTGATTTTCGTACTTCTTTTCCGCATGGCGGCGAAGAAAGCGACTTCCGGTCAACCAGGTGCTTTGCAGAACTTCGTTGAAGTATTGGTCGAATTCGTCGATGGCAGCGTGAAAGACAGCTTCCATGGCCGTAGCCCGGTGATTGCACCGCTGGCACTGACCATCTTCGTCTGGGTCTTCCTGATGAACGCCGTCGACCTGATCCCGGTTGACTGGATTCCTCAGCTGGCCATGATGATCTCTGGCGATCCGCACATTCCATTCCGTGCCGTATCGACCACTGACCCGAACGCTACCCTGGGCATGGCGCTGTCGGTGTTCGCGTTGATCATTTTCTACAGCATCAAGGTCAAGGGCATCGGCGGCTTCATCGGCGAACTGACCCTGCACCCGTTCGGCAGCAAGAACGTCTTCGTTCAAGCCCTGCTGATCCCGGTGAACTTCCTGCTGGAGTTCGTGACGCTGATTGCCAAGCCAATCTCGCTGGCACTGCGTCTGTTCGGCAACATGTATGCCGGCGAACTGGTGTTCATTCTGATCGCTGTGATGTTCGGCAGTGGTCTGCTCTGGCTTAGCGGCCTGGGCGTAGTTCTGCAGTGGGCGTGGGCTGTGTTCCACATCCTGATCATCACCCTGCAGGCGTTTATCTTCATGATGCTGACCATCGTCTACCTGTCGATGGCGCACGAAGAGAACCATTAAGACCGGCTTAGGCTAGTCTGATGTCCCTCTCGTCTCGGCGGGAGGGGGCCCATCACGGGCACGATGAAACGATTTGTTTTACCGCTTTAATCTAAAAAACCTAAACCATACGACGTAAAAGTCGGGAGGAAAGATGGAAACTGTAGTTGGTCTAACCGCTATCGCTGTTGCACTGTTGATCGGCCTGGGCGCACTGGGTACCGCAATTGGTTTCGGCCTGTTGGGCGGCAAGTTCCTGGAAGGCGCAGCGCGTCAGCCAGAAATGGTTCCAATGCTGCAAGTTAAAATGTTCATCGTTGCCGGTCTGCTCGACGCCGTAACCATGATCGGTGTTGGTATCGCTCTGTTCTTCACTTTCGCGAACCCATTCGTTGGTCAACTCGCTGGCTAATCACTCGAACCTTCGAGTGATTGGTGTGATGTGCAACGAACGAGCGAGGTGTTGGCGTGAACATTAATGCAACCCTGATTGGCCAGTCCGTTGCGTTCTTAATTTTTGTACTTTTTTGCATGAAGTTCGTGTGGCCTCCGGTCATTACGGCTTTGCACGAACGTCAGAAGAAGATCGCGGATGGACTGGACGCTGCCGCCCGAGCAGCTCGCGACCTGGAGTTGGCCCAAGATAAAGCGGGTCAACAACTGCGCGAAGCAAAAACTCAGGCTGCCGAAATCATTGAGCAAGCCAAGAAGCGCGGCAATCAGATCGTTGAAGAGGCTGTTGAAAAAGCCCGTATCGACGCTGAACGCGTAAAGGTTCAGGCTCAGGCCGAGATCGAACAGGAAATCAACAGTGTCAAAGACGCGCTGCGTACCCAACTGGGTGCACTGGCCGTTGGCGGCGCCGAGAAGATCCTGGGTGCCACAATCGATCAAAACGCGCACGCGGAGCTGGTAAACAAACTGGCTGCTGAAATTTAAGCGAGGGCGATCATGGCAGAATTGACCACGTTGGCCCGACCTTACGCTAAGGCAGCCTTCGAGCACGCCCAGGCCCACCAGCAACTGGCCTCTTGGTCAGCCATGCTCGGCCTGGCTGCAGCAGTGTCGCAAGACGACACCATGCAGCGCGTGCTCAAGGCCCCGCGACTGACGAGCGCAGACAAGGCCGCCACGTTTATTGACGTGTGCGGCGACAAGTTTGATGCCAAGGCACAGAACTTCATCAACATCGTTGCCGAAAACGACCGTCTCCCGCTGTTGCCGGAGATCGCCGCTCTGTTCGACCTGTACAAGGCTGAACAAGAGAAGTCGGTAGATGTAGAAGTCACCAGTGCTTTTGCATTGAACCAAGAACAGCAAGACAAACTCGCCAAGGTTCTCAGTGCACGACTCAACCGGGAAGTGCGCCTGCAAGTTGCGGAGGATGCCGCCCTGATTGGTGGTGTCATCATTCGCGCCGGCGACCTGGTAATCGATGGCTCGATTCGCGGAAAACTCGCGAATCTTGCCGAAGCATTGAAATCTTGAGTTTGAAGGGGCAGCAGAGCAATGCAGCAACTCAATCCTTCCGAAATAAGTGAAATTATCAAGGGCCGCATCGAAAAGCTCGATGTGACCTCCCAAGCCCGTAACGAAGGCACTGTCGTCAGCGTATCTGACGGTATCGTGCGGATTCACGGTCTGGCCGACGTCATGTACGGCGAGATGATCGAGTTTCCGGGCGGCGTCTTCGGTATGGCTCTCAACCTGGAGCAGGACTCCGTAGGTGCCGTTGTATTGGGCGCATACCAGTCCCTGGCTGAAGGCATGAGCGCCAAGTGCACCGGCCGCATCCTCGAAGTTCCGGTTGGTAAGGAACTGCTGGGTCGCGTAGTCGATGCACTGGGTAACCCAGTTGACGGCAAAGGTCCGCTGAACAACACCGAGACCGATGCGGTCGAGAAAGTTGCTCCAGGCGTGATCTGGCGTAAGTCGGTAGACCAGCCTGTACAGACTGGCTACAAGGCTGTCGATGCCATGATCCCAGTCGGCCGTGGCCAGCGTGAGCTGATCATCGGTGACCGTCAGATCGGTAAAACCGCTTTGGCGATCGACGCGATCATCAACCAGAAAGACAGCGGCATCTTCTGCGTCTACGTAGCGATCGGTCAGAAACAATCGACCATCGCCAACGTGGTTCGCAAGCTGGAAGAAAACGGCGCACTGGCTAACACCATCGTCGTGGCTGCGAGCGCCTCGGAATCTGCAGCACTGCAGTTCCTGGCACCGTACTCCGGTTGCACCATGGGCGAATACTTCCGCGACCGCGGTGAAGACGCGCTGATCGTTTATGACGATTTGTCCAAGCAAGCAGTGGCTTACCGCCAGATTTCCCTGCTGCTGCGCCGTCCACCAGGCCGTGAAGCTTACCCAGGCGACGTGTTCTATCTCCACTCCCGTCTGCTGGAGCGCGCATCCCGCGTTTCGGAAGAATACGTAGAGAAGTTCACCAACGGCGCAGTGACCGGCAAAACCGGTTCCCTGACCGCACTGCCGATCATCGAAACCCAGGCTGGCGACGTTTCCGCGTTCGTTCCGACCAACGTGATTTCCATCACCGACGGTCAGATCTTCCTGGAATCGGCCATGTTCAACTCCGGGATCCGTCCTGCTGTGAACGCCGGTGTTTCGGTATCCCGTGTGGGTGGTGCCGCTCAGACCAAGATCATCAAGAAGCTCTCCGGTGGTATCCGTACCGCTCTGGCTCAGTACCGTGAACTGGCGGCATTCGCCCAGTTCGCTTCTGACCTGGACGAAGCGACCCGTAAGCAACTTGAGCATGGTCAGCGCGTTACCGAGCTGATGAAGCAGAAGCAATACGCACCAATGTCGATCGCTGACATGGCGCTGTCGCTGTATGCCGCTGAGCGTGGGTTCCTGACTGACGTTGAAATCGCCAAGATCGGCAGCTTCGAACAAGCGCTGATTGCTTTCTTCAACCGCGATCACGCCGATTTGATGGCGAAGATCAACGTGAAGGGTGACTTCAATGACGAAATCGACGCTGGCATGAAAGCCGGTATCGAGAAGTTCAAGGCCACCCAAACCTGGTAAGCCGCAGCGGGAGCCGCAAGGCTCCCGCTTGCTAACCTGATAGGTGTTACATGGCAGGCGCAAAAGAGATTCGCAGTAAGATTGCGAGCATCAAAAGCACGCAAAAGATTACCAGCGCCATGGAAAAAGTGGCGGTCAGCAAAATGCGCAAGGCACAAATGCGCATGGCTGCTAGCCGTCCTTACGCGGAGCGCATCCGCCAGGTTATTGGTCATCTGGCCAACGCCAACCCGGAATATCGCCACCCCTTCATGATCGACCGTGAAATCAAGCGCGTCGGTTACGTGGTAGTGAGCAGTGACCGTGGTCTGTGTGGTGGCTTGAACACCAACCTGTTCAAGGCCCTGGTCAAGGACATGGCGGTAAACCGCGAAAATGGCGTCGAGATCGATCTGTGTGTTGTTGGTAGCAAGGGTGCGGCTTTCTTCCGCAACTTCGGCGGTAACGTCGTAGCAGCTATCAGCCACCTGGGTGAAGAACCATCGATCAATGATCTGATCGGCAGCGTCAAGGTGATGCTGGATGCCTACCTGGACGGCCGTATCGACCGCCTGAGCGTGGTATCCAACAAGTTCATCAACACCATGACGCAACAGCCTACCGTGGAGCAGTTGATTCCGCTGGTGGCAACCCCGGATCAAGGACTCAAGCACCACTGGGACTATCTCTACGAACCGGATGCCAAGGAGCTGCTGGACGGCTTGATGGTCCGTTACGTGGAGTCGCAGGTCTACCAGGCGGTGGTCGAGAACAACGCAGCTGAACAAGCGGCGCGGATGATCGCAATGAAGAACGCTACCGACAACGCCGGTGACTTGATCAGCGATTTGCAGCTGATCTACAACAAGGCGCGTCAGGCTGCGATCACCCAAGAGATCTCGGAAATCGTCGGCGGCGCTGCCGCGGTTTAACGGTTCAAATATTCAGAGGATCCAGCTATGAGTAGCGGACGTATCGTTCAAATCATCGGCGCCGTTATCGACGTGGAATTTCCACGCGACAGCGTACCGAGCATCTACAACGCGCTGACAGTTCAAAGCGCGGCCGCAACCACTCTGGAAGTTCAGCAACAGCTGGGCGACGGCGTGGTTCGTACCATTGCGATGGGCTCCACCGAGGGCTTGAAGCGTGGTCTGGACGTCGTCGACTCCGGCGCAGCCATCTCCGTACCAGTCGGTAAAGCGACCCTGGGCCGGATCATGGACGTTCTGGGCAACCCGATCGACGAAGCAGGTCCAATCGACACCGAAGAGCGCTGGGGCATTCACCGTCCTGCGCCAACCTTCGCGGAACAAGCGGGCGGCAACGACCTGCTGGAAACCGGCATCAAGGTTATCGACCTGGTTTGCCCGTTCGCCAAGGGCGGTAAAGTCGGTCTGTTCGGTGGTGCCGGTGTAGGCAAAACCGTAAACATGATGGAACTGATCCGTAACATCGCCATCGAGCACAGCGGTTATTCCGTGTTCGCCGGTGTGGGTGAGCGTACTCGTGAGGGTAACGACTTCTACCACGAGATGAAGGACTCCAACGTTCTGGACAAAGTGGCACTGGTTTACGGTCAGATGAACGAGCCGCCGGGTAACCGTCTGCGCGTAGCACTGACTGGCCTGACCATGGCCGAGAAGTTCCGTGACGAAGGTAACGACGTTCTGCTGTTCGTCGACAACATCTATCGTTACACCCTGGCCGGTACTGAAGTATCCGCACTGTTGGGCCGTATGCCTTCTGCAGTAGGTTACCAGCCGACCCTGGCTGAAGAGATGGGCACTCTGCAAGAGCGCATCACTTCGACCAAAAACGGTTCGATCACCTCGATCCAAGCGGTATACGTACCAGCGGATGACTTGACTGACCCGTCGCCAGCGACCACCTTCGCCCACTTGGACGCCACCGTCGTTCTGTCCCGTGACATCGCTTCCCTGGGTATCTACCCAGCGGTAGACCCACTGGACTCGACTTCGCGTCAGCTGGATCCGAACGTGATCGGTCAGGACCACTACGACACCGCTCGCGGCGTACAGTATGTTCTGCAGCGTTACAAAGAACTGAAGGACATCATTGCGATCCTGGGTATGGACGAGCTGTCGGAAGCCGACAAGCAGTTGGTAAACCGTGCTCGTAAGATCCAGCGTTTCTTGTCGCAGCCGTTCTTCGTGGCTGAAGTCTTCACCGGTGCTTCGGGTAAATACGTTTCCCTGAAAGACACCATTGCTGGCTTCAAAGGCATCCTCAACGGTGACTACGACCACCTGCCAGAACAAGCGTTCTACATGGTTGGCGGCATCGAAGAAGCGATCGAGAAAGCCAAGAAACTGTAATCCAGGCGCCCGGCGACGGGCGCTAATTTAGGTTGAGGCAATCAGATGGCTATGACAGTCCATTGCGACATCGTCAGCGCGGAAGGAGAAATCTTTTCCGGCCTGGTCGAGATGGTGATTGCGCACGGTGCACTAGGTGATCTTGGTATCGCCCTGGGTCACGCGCCGCTGATCACTAATCTGAAACCGGGTCCGATCCGCCTGATCAAGCAAGGCGGGGAGCCCGAGGTGTTCTACATCTCCGGTGGTTTCCTCGAGGTTCAGCCGAACATGGTCAAGGTACTTGCCGATACCGTGCAACGTGCTGCCGACCTGGATGAAGCCTCCGCTCAGGAAGCCGTCAAGGCTGCCGAGAAGGCCCTGCATGAACGCGGCGCGGAGTTCGATTACGGTTCCGCTTCCGCACGTCTGGCCGAGGCCGCAGCTCAGCTGCGCACCGTCCAGCAGATCCGCAAGAAGTTCGGCGGCTAATAGCCTCCCGCTTGTTGTGTGATTGATTAAAAAGGGTAGCCTCGGCTACCCTTTTTCTTTTTTTGCAATTCACCTCTTGGTCGCAGCCGCTGACCACCCAGGATTGGTAGCCAGTCATGTCACTAGAAATCGTTATCCTCGCCGCAGGTCAAGGCACTCGCATGCGTTCAGCCTTGCCCAAAGTGCTTCATCCGGTGGCAGGCAACTCGATGCTTGGCCATGTTATCCACAGCGCCCGGCAGCTTCAGCCACAGCGCATTCATGTGGTGATCGGCCACGGCGCCGACGCCGTGCGAGAGCGCCTGGCGGCGGATGACCTGAACTTTGTCCTGCAGGACCAGCAACTGGGCACTGGCCATGCCGTGGCCCAGGCGGTGCCGTTCATCACGGCCGACACCGTATTGATTCTCTACGGCGACGTGCCCCTGATCGAAGTCGAGACCCTGCAACGCCTGCTGACTCACGTGGCGCCCCAACAGCTGGGCTTGTTGACGGTCGAGCTGGACGACCCGACGGGCTATGGCCGCATCGTGCGCGACGCGGCCGGCAAGGTCACGGCCATCGTCGAACAGAAAGACGCCAACGAGGCCGAGCGGGCTATCACCGAAGGCAACACCGGGATTCTCGCGGTGCCTTTCGAGCGTCTGGGTGACTGGATGAGCCGGCTGTCCAACAACAACGCCCAGGGCGAGTACTACCTGACAGACGTGATTGCCATGGCCGTCGGCGATGGCCTGGTGGTCGCTACCGAACAACCCCACGACGCCATGGAAGTGCAGGGCGCCAACGACCGCAAGCAACTCGCCGAACTGGAGCGTCATTACCAACTGCGCGCCAGCCGTCGACTGATGGCCCAAGGGGTGACATTGCGCGATCCGGCACGCTTTGACGTGCGCGGCGAAGTGACCGTCGGTCGGGATGTGCTGATTGATATCAACGTGATTCTCGAGGGTCGCGTGGTCATCGAGGACGACGTGGTGATCGGTCCGAACTGCGTGATCAAGGACAGCACCCTGCGCAAAGGCGTGGTGGTCAAAGCCAACAGTCACATAGATGGCGCCATTCTGGGTGAAGGCAGCGACGCTGGCCCGTTCGCCCGTCTGCGTCCGGGTACCGTCCTGGAGGCGAGGGCCCATGTGGGTAACTTTGTCGAACTGAAAAACGCCCACTTGGGCGAAGGCGCCAAGGCCGGCCACCTGACCTACCTGGGCGACGCTGAAATCGGTGCCCGCAGCAACATCGGCGCGGGCACCATCACCTGCAACTACGATGGCGCCAACAAGTGGAAAACTGTGTTGGGCGAAGACGTGTTCATCGGCTCCAACA
This sequence comes from Pseudomonas sp. RA_35y_Pfl2_P32, assembly GCF_963970735.1. Lineage (NCBI taxonomy): Bacteria > Pseudomonadati > Pseudomonadota > Gammaproteobacteria > Pseudomonadales > Pseudomonadaceae > Pseudomonas > Pseudomonas sp. RA_35y_Pfl2_P32. Next base: position 7,816 of record NZ_CAXAQF010000020.1, on the reverse strand, counting down.
ACTCGTTGGTAGCGCCTGTGGATATCTCGGCCGGTGCAACCACCGCGGCCGGATCGACCATCACCGCCAATGTGGATAAGTCCCAACTGGCAGTGGCCAGGGCCAGACAGAAAAATATCGACGGTTGGAAACGCCCGGAGAAGATCAAGAAGGTCTGATTTATCCACAGCGTCATGATCCATCCACTTCGCGGGTCAGCCCGCTCCTCCTAGGAGCAAGGCTTGCCCGCGAAGCTTTTTTTCTTCTCCCGCTTGACGAAGTTTCGCTGATAGGTTTTGATTGCTTTCGTTATCTTTCGAAACGAAACTTACCCCGCCATGTCGAAACGCAACACGCCCCTCCGCCGACACAACATCCTTGCCTTGCTCACCGAGCAGGGTGAAGTCAGTGTGGATGAGTTGGCCAAACGCTTCGAAACCTCGGAAGTGACGATTCGCAAGGATCTGGCCGCGCTGGAAAGCCATGGCCTGCTGTTACGACGGTATGGCGGCGCAATCACCATGCCCCAAGAATTGGTCAGCGATCCCAGCCAGCCGGTCTCCCATTACAAACAGGCCATCGCTCGCGCCGCCGTGCAGCGGATTCGCGAGCATGCGCGCATCATCATCGACAGCGGCAGCACCACGGCGGCCATGATTCCCCAACTAGGCCTGCAGCCTGGCCTGGTGGTCATGACCAACTCCCTGCACGTGGCCAACGCCCTGAGCGAACTGGAACACGAGCCCGTGCTGTTGATGACCGGCGGAACCTGGGACCCCCATTCCGAGTCATTCCAGGGGCAAGTGGCCGAGCAGGTCCTGCGCTCCTACGATTTCGACCAGTTGTTCATCGGTGCCGACGGCATCGACCTGGTGCGTGGTACCACCACCTTCAATGAGTTGCTCGGCCTCAGCCGGGTCATGGCCGATGTGGCCCGCGAAGTGATCGTGATGGTCGAATCCGACAAGATCGGACGCAAGATCCCGAACCTGGAGCTGCCATGGAGCAGCGTCCATACCCTTATTACCGATGATCGCCTGCCCATCGAAGCGCGCGATCAGATTCAGGCCCGCGGCATACACTTGATTTGCGCGGCAGTCAGCCAGGAGAAATAGCATGTGTGGAATTGTCGGCGCCGTTGCGGAACGTAATATCACCGCCATCTTGCTCGAAGGCCTCAAGCGCCTTGAATACCGCGGCTATGACAGCGCCGGTGTGGCAGTCTTCACCCACGACAATACGCTGGAGCGCATGCGTCGTCCGGGCAAGGTCAGCGAGCTGGAGCAGGCCCTGGAAACCGCGCCGCTGGTCGGCCGCCTGGGCATCGCCCACACCCGCTGGGCCACCCACGGCGCCCCGTGCGAGCGGAACGCCCACCCGCATTTCTCCGGCGACCTGGCGGTGGTGCACAACGGCATCATCGAAAACCACGAAGCCCTGCGCGAACAGCTCAAGGCCCTGGGTTACGTGTTCACCTCGGACACCGATACCGAAGTCATCGCCCACCTGCTCAACCACAAGCTCAAGGACCAGCCCGACCTGACCGCCGCCCTCAAGGTCACGGTCAAGGAACTGCACGGTGCCTATGGCCTGGCCGTGATCAGCGCCCAGCAGCCGGATCGCCTGGTGGCCGCCCGCAGTGGCAGCCCGCTGGTGATCGGCCTGGGCCTGGGCGAGAACTTCCTCGCCTCCGACCAACTGGCATTGCGTCAGGTCACCGACCGCTTCATGTACCTGGAAGAGGGCGATATCGCCGAAATCCACCGTGACAGCGTGCAGATCTGGGATATCGACGGCCAGGCCGTGGAACGCGAGTCGGTGCAGTACCGCGACAACGCCGAATCGGCCGAGAAGGGCAAGTACCGGCACTTCATGCTCAAGGAAATCCACGAGCAGCCGTCCGTGGTCCAGCGCACCCTGGAAGGCCGCCTGAGCCAGAACCAGGTGCTGGTCCAGGCCTTCGGCCCGCAAGCCGCTGAACTGTTCGCCAAAGTACGGAACGTGCAGATTGTCGCCTGCGGCACCAGTTACCACGCCGGCATGGTTGCCCGGTACTGGCTGGAAGAGCTGGCCGGGATTCCGTGCCAGGTCGAAGTCGCCAGCGAGTTCCGCTACCGCAAGGTCGTGGTGCAACCCGATTCCCTGTTCGTGACCATCTCCCAGTCCGGCGAAACCGCCGATACCCTGGCGGCCTTGCGAAACGCCAAGGAACTGGGCTTCCTCGCCAGCCTGGCGATCTGCAACGTCGGCATCAGCTCGCTGGTGCGCGAGTCCGACCTGACCCTGCTGACCCAGGCCGGTCGTGAAATCGGCGTGGCGTCGACCAAAGCGTTCACCACCCAACTGGTTGGCCTGCTGCTGTTGACCCTGTCCCTGGGTCAGGTCCGCGGCACCCTCGCCCCAGGCGTGGAGGCCGAACTGGTCGAAGAACTGCGTCGCCTGCCGATCCGCCTGGGCGAAGCCCTGGCCATGGACGGTATCGTCGAGAAAGTCGCCGAACTGTTCGCCGAGAAGCACCACACCCTGTTCCTGGGCCGTGGCGCGCAGTTCCCGGTGGCGATGGAAGGGGCGCTCAAGCTCAAGGAAATCTCCTACATCCACGCCGAAGCCTATCCGGCGGGCGAGCTCAAGCACGGCCCATTGGCCCTGGTCGACAACGACATGCCAGTGGTCACCGTGGCGCCGAACAACGAGCTGTTGGAAAAACTCAAATCCAACCTGCAGGAAGTTCGCGCCCGTGGCGGCCAGTTGATCGTGTTTGCCGACGAGAAAGCCGGCATGAGCAACGGCGAAGGCACCCACGTGGTGAACATGCCGCACATCCACGACATCCTGTCGCCGATCCTCTACACCATTCCGCTGCAACTGCTGTCGTACTACGTCGCCGTGCTCAAGGGCACTGATGTCGACCAGCCACGCAACCTGGCGAAGTCAGTGACTGTGGAATAAGTTATCCACAGCGAAGTCAAAATTGGTTTTTGACAATACATTTTGACAACAGACAAAATATTCTGACAACAAACAATATATTTTGACAAAATCCCCAAGCCCCTGATTTCAGGGGCTTTTCTTTTTTGAAGTCCTCCACCATATGTCTGATTATGGAATGTGAGCTCACTGAGAGGGTAGTCTGGGAGAGGCTTCAGACTTATTCACAGTGATATTTCTTTCCTAGGACTTTTTTGTACACATCCATTTTGGGGGACATGTGGAGGCAACAGAAGGTATGGGAGGTTGGCTTGCGTGGTCGTAGCTTCAAAATGCAATCCGATATTGATCGGCATATCGAAAAAGGCTTTGGGCAAGGAAGTCAGGAGCTGTATGTGCCTTGGCTAAGGGTTCAGGACGTTCCCTCTCATGGCCGGTCGCGCAAGGTACAGGGAGTAAAGATCAACCGGCTCCATCACCTGCTTTCTGATCTTGAATATGGATACCTGCTGGTAACCGAGTTCTCTCCTGAGGTTTTGGATATACGCGAGCAATATCCGATTCTTCCGCAATTAGAAGTCCAGTCGATTGCTCATTCTCTGAATATTCGCTATCCCACATATCCAGGCACCAAGCTGCCATATGTGATGACGACCGATTTCTTGCTCACCATTCGCCAGCCTGACGGAAGCACGCGGTTGGCTGCACGGACGCTCAAATACACTGAATCACTCAAGAGCGGGAAAGGGCTGAAAGGCACGTTGGAGAAGTTTCAGATCGAACGTGCCTACTGGAGCGATAGGGGGGTGGATTGGAACATCGTCACTGAGAAAGACGTTCCCGCCACTCTTATCCAGAATCTTGATTGGTTTCGAAACTCAGCTGTCCTCCAACGGCATCTCCAACAGCGCCCGCTTATCGAGACTTTCTTGGAGGAGCTCGGTCGAGTTCAGTCATACCAATGGCCTTTGGATCGTGTCTTACGGCACATCGCAGGGGCACTGTTTCTTCCCTACACCGACGCCAAAGCGATGTTTATGCACCTGGTCTGGAACAAATACGTCCTACTGGATCTGACAGCTGAGCGGCTTTCGATGAAAAGCACGCTGCCAGCGATCAACATCGTTTGGCCTGCCAGCAATCTAGATCACGACTTGAAGGTGGGTTGAAATGGTGGATCTATCCAAGAACGACATTCTTGAGGCGTTGACTGAACCCCATCTCTTGAAGGGAATGGTGAGGGTTCTTTGGATTGATAAGCGCAGCGATCAGATCGTATTGATTACTATCGAGCGCACACCCAAACGCCCATGGGTAATGCGCTTGTCTGAGCTGAAAAGCTGGCTGATTTCCGGTGATATCAAGACCGTCTCAATAGCTACTCCGACTTATATGATGAAGGTCGAAGAAGATCTTTCAGATAAGGAAAAAGCTTTTCGGGATAACAACTGGGCTCGTATCCAAGCCCTGGTCGACACTGATCCTCCTGACGATATTTTTCAGCCCAACGCCATGGGGCAAATGGTTAAAGCTCAAAGCCTACGACTCGAGACCCCCAAAAAGACTATCTACCGATTGCTGTACCGATATTGGATGGGTGGGCAGGTACGCAATGCTTTGCTCGCAGATCGAGTGAATGCCGGCGCCCCCGGTAAACCTCGGCAATACCGTGAGGGCCAGAAGCCAGGACGGCTTGCTCTATTCCAGGGAGTGAAAGCTTCGGTTCAATCGAAAGTGCTCACTGAGGCCGACAAAGGCTGCATCAAAATCGGCTTCGCACTGTTTGCGAAAGGTACCGTGGGAACCATCGCGGATGCTTACGTGAAAATGCTTCGGCGCTTTTATAAGGTCAAGGCAATGCACAATGATGAAAACGACGATACTCCGTTGCTTCCTGCCGGTGAGCTACCCACGGCCAAGCAGTTTGCTTACTGGGGCCACAAAGCTTTCGACGATATTGCCGTTTTGAGAGGCCGCACTGGCGAGCGCAATTGGCAGAAGGATCATCGACCTTTGACTGGTACGGTTCGAGAAGGCCTGAGAGGGCCAGGTCACCTATTTGAAATAGATGCCACCATCGCAGATGTCTATCTCGTCAGCCGTTATAACCGTAACTGGATCATCGGCCGGCCGGTCGTGTACGTCGTCATCGATACGTTTTCGGGAATGATCGTAGGGTTGTTCGTGGGGTTGGAGGGGCCAAGTTGGAACGGAGCTCGCCAAGCCCTCTATAACGCGTTCACGTCGAAGGTGGATTTCTGTGCGGCCAATGGCGTTGAAATTGAAGCTGCCGATTGGCCTTGTCATCACTTACCACACGAGGTTTTCGCTGACCGTGGTGAAATGCTTAGCGTTGCAGCCGAGGGGCTTGCGACCGGGCTACGCATCAATCTGGGCATTGCTCCTCCCTACCGCCCAGACTGGAAGGCCATCGTGGAAAGCTCATTCAAGGTTCTAAATACCACAACGCAAATTCACTGGATTGCTGGAGCCGTGCGTAGTCGCGTTAGAGAAAGGGGGGAGCGCGATAACCGTCTCGATGCCACGCTGAATCTGGAGGAGTTTACGAAGATCGTTATTGAAGGGGTTCTTCATTACAACCGCCACAACCGTCAGCCAGATCGGCTCACTAAAGAGATGATTACCGACCAGGTCGAGCCTACCCCCTTGGACATTTGGAATTGGGCGTTGAGAAATGACCGAATTGAAGCCAATAACCAATCGGAGGAGTTGATCTATCTTCACCTTCTGCCCCGAGACAACGGCTCCGTCCAAAAGGGGGGAGTCAAGTTTAAGGGGATGTTCTATGTGTGTGATTGGGCAATTGAGCAGAATTGGTTTGCTCGTGCCCGCCACAGAGGAGTCAGCAGCATCACTTGTTGGTACGACCCTAACTGCACGGAACATATCTGGCTTCAGGGGCCAGATCGCCATTTCATACGCTGTGATCTGCGCAATTCTGAAGAGCGGTATCGGGGCGTTCGCTTCGAGGAAGTGATCGATATGCTGGCGATTGTTAAGCAAGAGTCTCCGGAGAAAAAATACTCCAAACTGGCGAGTCGAGTTGCGCTTGATGCAACAATTTCGGGCGTTGTGGCGAATGCAGCAAAAGAGAAAAAGTCGACATTGGAGCCAGGGTCGAAGGCGGAGAAGCTTGGCAACATTCGGAACAATAGGTCTCACGAGCGCATGCAGGAGCGATCTGAGTCGTATGTGCCTGAAAATCTGAGAGCTGCCAACACAAGTCAGGGGGACCTAGCAGCGAAAGAAGGCACAGGGTCTGCTGACGATTATGCCGGCAGCCGTGGCGGTGAGGTTATTGATCTGCTAAGTCGGCTTCGCCCTGGAGGTGGCAAATGACTCAGAGTGCTCAGAATTTTGCGAAGTACGTAGGTTCTCCAGTGCTGGAGTTTCAAGGAAATCCGTTGATTGAAGCGCTACCTCCAATACTCTGTGAGATCGATGCTGCTTCGAGGATTTCCTATTTCCCTCCGGTCCCCGACGAGGAGAAGCAGCTCGAGAAATCTGTTCGGCTTCATTGCATCGACCGCATTCGTTCGATTGTTCAGCCTCTCCCAATTCATCTTGAGCTCGAGTCAGCGTTTTCATCGCTGTTGCGAAGTGGGTATGTCGGGCGTAATCCTATGTCTACGAACACGGTCAGGCATTTACACTCACTTTCAACGGGAAGAAGTTCAGAGGGATTTCGCTCAACCGCAAACACATTCAGTCTTGTTGGATTGAGTGGGATTGGAAAATCTACTGCGCTTGAATCGATTCTTCGTTTGTACCCGCAAACAATCATTCACCAACGCTATGCCGGACGCTCGTTCGTGCAGACGCAGATCACATGGTTGAAATTAGACTGTCCATTTGATGGTTCACTCAGTGGCCTGTGTCGGGCATTTTTTCGCGCTGTCGACCACGCTATTGGCCAAGACCGATATGCAAACAGCTATCGCGCGCGATATGGGTTACCTGACCTCATCCAGCGCATGGAACAAGTCGCGAGTACCTACTTTGTCGGTGCTCTTCTGATCGATGAAATTCAGCATCTACGCTCTGCTCGCACCGGTGGCAAAGACAACATGCTCAATTTCTTCGTCAATTTGATCAACTCGATTGGAATCCCGGTAGTTTTCATTGGCACCAATTCGATGATCAGTCTCTTTTCTGACGTGTTACGAAACGCCAGGCGAGGCTGCGGTCTCGGTGTTGTCGAATTTAAGAGGTTCGAGAAGGATGATCGACTATGGAGGATGATGGTCGAGTCTCTCTGGACGTACCAGTGGAGTCGTGAGGACAGCCCGCTGACAGCGGAGCTGTTCGATACCCTCTATGATTTGACCCAAGGTGTTACTGACTTTTTGGTGAAGCTGCTGATTCTAGGACAGCGCTTTGCGATTCAGAGCGGTGAGGAGTGCCTGACGCCAAGTACATTCAGACGAGTGTCTGACACGAAAATGCATATCCTCAAGCCGGCGCTTGCGGCACTGCGTAGCCGAGACCCTCGGCAGCTAAACCGCTTCGAGGACTTGCTGCCGATCGACGATCAGCTTCAAGGCATGATGACACTGGACGTGAATGATGCTCAGGATCGGTGGGCGCTGTTGCGTAGTATTACGCCGATGCCCCGGCCAGAAATCTCGCCGGAGAAGATTGAGAGCACACCAAAGGCCAAGCCAATAGGGGTGGAAAAGTCGAGACAGTTAACAAAATCTGCTGAGATGGCTCAGGCTGAGAACCCACTCGATAGGCTGAGTGAAGAAGGTTGGCTGAATACTGAATCGCCCCGGGTTTCGTAGACACCTCCATGCCTTAAAATGAGGCCAATCAGGAGGTGCCATGAGCAACCCGCGTTATCCCGAAGAATTCAAAATCCAAGCAGTCAATCAAGTGACCGAAAAGA
>NZ_CAXAQF010000019.1:0-146481 GCF_963970735.1 Pseudomonas sp. RA_35y_Pfl2_P32 | reverse complement strand
GATTACATCGAGATGTTCTACAACGTAAAACGCCGCCATGGTTTCAACAATCAGCTGTCACCGGTAGAGTTTGAAAAGCGTTACGCAATGAGCTTGCAAGGTGTCTAGAGAATCCGGGGCGATTCACAGTACCCCCCCTCGCATTCCCCAGCACTCATTTCACCCGCCAAGCTCTGCTCTCCGACCACAGGCAGATATGATGAGCAGTCTCCATTCGGAATGCCGCCCAGTGAAACTGATCTCTACCAACACAGCACTCAAATCCAATCTGCTGAGGCTAATCAGAACTTACGAGCACATCAGCTTCGGTACCGCATGGGCGTCTGCCGGAACCGATCTGTTCACGGAGTTGGTGAAGGCAAAGTCGAAAATTGCCACTGGGGTGATCGGCACGCATTTTTATCAAACTCACCCCGATGTGCTGGATGAGTTCGTGTGTTCTGACCAGGTCAGGTTCGTTCTGCAACCTCAGGGGGTTTTTCACCCCAAGGTCTTCGCTTTCTGGACGGACACCCGTTGGGAAGTCCTGATTGGCAGTGCCAATTTCACTGCCGGTGCTATCCGGAACAACACGGAGTTGAGCACCCTTCTCACCCATAAGGACGGTTCGCCTGAGCTGCTGCAGGAGGTTTTAAACGTCATTGACGGTTACGGCGGAAGAAGCATTTGCCAGGAAGACGCTGATAACTACCGCAGAATCTGGAGCCTCAAAACACCGATAAGGGAAAAACTTGAGGACACCTATGGAGGGGTTGCTGCTTCCAAGCCCGAAGTGGAGTCGCCTGTGATGACGATGGACTGGCCGACATTCTATGCCGAGATCCAGAAGGACAAGACCCACGGCTTTCAAGACCGTCTGGCGATGCTGGATCAGGTCGGCAGCTATTTCGCAAACACAAGGCACTTCAATGACATCCCCTTGCAGGCGCGTCTTGGCATCGCCGGCCTCAAGAGCAAGGCCATCGACAACCCTGAATGGTTTGGGTCGATGAAGGGTGCGGGCATGTTCTACAAGTCGATGAACGCCAGCGCCCTAGCCTTCTCCCTGGCGCTGGACGCTATTCCGCTCGAAGGGGTGGTGACCAAGGAGCATTACGACACCTTCATTCGGGCGTTCATCAACGGGTTTCCTGACGGCAGACACGGTCTGGGTACGGCTACTCGCCTGCTTGCCATGAAACGACCCGATGTTTTCCTGTGTGTCGATGGCCAGAACAAACGTCGACTGGCTCGGGATGTCGGCATGGTACGGGCTGACAAGTTGGACTATGAGCGCTATTGGCCAGAGGTCGTTGAACGCATACAAGAGGCTCCATGGTGGAGGTCACCTGTTCCTGTTGGTCGCGAAGAGGCCAAGGCTTGGCGCGCACGAGCAGCCATGCTTGATGCAATCTTCTACGAAGAAAAGAAAAGGTGACCTGTTCGAGCCCCCAGCCACCCGACTTGAGGTCGGTCCAAGGCCCTCCTCGGCTGGGTGTATTGATCTTCGTAGATGGCGACCCGCGAGAAATTGCGCTGGCCAGCGTCGGGCAGCGTGACGAAGCGCGAGACCGCGATAAGGGGATCACCAGAGAGCGATGTCGTAGGTAAAGTAGATCCGGTTGCTGTCACGTCCACGGGAATAGTCAGAGCGGTAAACGTAGTTACGCAACCGCACCCCCAGACCTTTGAAGGCGCCTTGTTGCACGACGTAAGCCAGTTCGGCGTCACGTTCCCACTCTTTGACCGTGGTGTCGGACTTACCGTCGTTGCCGCTCAGATAACGGGTGGAGAACGTTAGGCCCGGCACGCCAAGGGCAGCAAAGTTATAGCCGTAGTTAAGCATCCAGGTCTTCTCATCCTCCTCGACGAACTTACCTATCCCAGCGTTGCTGAACGAGTAAATCGTTGCACCACTGATAAAAGGCAATCCGGCGTCACCACTGAGGGTCTGGTATCCGCTACCGAAGGTATGGCCGGAAATGGCGTAGGTCAGTTGCCCGCTCAGCATGTTGTTGTCGATCTTGCCTGCGAAGGCAGAGCCGCTATCGACACTGTTGAAGTGGCGTAAATCACTGGTCAGTACGCCGCCGCCCAAGGGCAGGTCGTGCTGTATACCTGCAAAGTTCTGACGATAAAAGTTTTCCAGTTCGCCGTAGAAGTAACTCAAGCGAACGCTTTTCCCCAATTTGTATTCGGCCCCTGCATAGCTGAAGTCCCCTGATTTGTCTCCGCCATAACCATCGGGCACGATCGGCATGCTGTCGGTGGAGTCACGCAGCTTGAATCGATCCAGGTAGCCCCCGGTCAGGGTGAGGTTGTCGATGTCGACGCTACTGATCTGTGTGCCTTGATACGTTTGCGGCAATAGTCGTGCATCGTTGTAGATCAGCACCGGAGTCTTGGGTAACAAGGTGCCGTATCTGACCGTGGTCTTGGCCAGTTGGGCCTTGGCAGTCATACCCAGGCTTGCGAACTCGTCAGCCGCGCGACCGTCATCATGGACGGGCAACAAGCCGGTGCCGCTGCGGCCACGGCCGGAGTCGAGCTTGACCCCGAGCAGGCCGAGGGCATCCACACCAAACCCGATGGTGCCGGGGGTAAACCCTGACTGGTAATCCAACAGAAATCCCTGGGCCCACTCGGTTCGCTCGCTCTTCGCCGTCCTTGCCGATCTGGCACTCAAGCCATGCTCGTCGCGAAAATTTTCATTGAAATAGACGTTGCGCAATTGCAGCTTGAGCTTGCTGTCGTCGATAAAACCTTCAGCGCTGACGCTGGCCAATGGCAAAAGTGCAAGAAGCGGGAATGAAACGCCACGGGTAACCAAAGTCTTCATAGCGAACTACTCATTGTTGTTTTTTAGAGTGCGGGACAGCGCGCGCCCCACTGGCGAGGCGCGTCAGGAAAAAGCAGGTGGTTTTGGGTTAGTCAGGTGAAGAGACTGATCGCCCCGGTCAGCAGGGCTAGCGCGGTAATCACCAGGGAAGTGAGCACCGCCCATTTGATGGTGGCTTTCTGGAAGTCGCCGATATCGCGATCAACCATACCCACCAGCAACAGGGTTGAAGCTACCAACGGACTCATCAGGTGCACTGGCTGGCCGAGAATCGATGCGCGGGCGATCTCCACCGGATCAATGCCATAGGCCGCAGCGGCATTCGCCAGGATGGGCACCACACCGAAGTAGTAAGCATCGTTGGACAGGACGAAGGTCAGCGGCATGCTGGTTATCGCCACCACCAGCGGGAACAGATGCCCCCACGACGGCGGAATCCAGTCAACCAGGGTTTGCGCCAGAGCGTCGACCATCTTGGTGCCCGAGAAGATCCCGGCAAAGATCCCGGCGGCAAACACCAGAAGTACGACAGTCATCGCGTTGCCCGAATGGGCAAGGATGCGTTCCTTCTGAATATCCAGTTGCGGATAGTTGATCATCAGCGCCAGTACGAACCCGATCAGGAACAGGATCGCGGAGTGCATGATCCCCATCACCAGTGCGACCATCACGGCGATCACCAACAGAAGGTTGACGTAGGCCAGCTTCGGGCGCTTGTGCGCAGTGTCTTCAAGAATCGCCTTGATGTAGCAATCACCGCCGCCGCTTTCCAATTGGATGTTACCGATACGCTTGCGCTCGGCACGGCCCAGCAGGAAGGCAGTGAAGACCACCCACATTGCGCCGCCGATCATGGTCGGCAGCAAGGGCACGAAGTACTCGCCGGCATCCAGGCCCAGTGCTGCGATCGCCCTTGTAGCGGGCCCGCCCCATGGGGTCATACCGCTCATGATGCTCAAGGACAACATGGCGATGGTCGCCAGAATCATCGGGTTCATGCCGATACGCTTGTATAGGGGAAGCATGGCCGCACAGGTAATCATGTAGGTCGTGGTGCCATCACCGTCCAGGGCCACCAGCAGCGACAGCAACGCTGTGCCGACAGCAATTTTGATCGGGTCGCCATTGACGCGTTTGAGGATCTTGCGAATCAGCGGGTCAAACAGGCCGGCGTCGATCATCAAGCCAAAAAACAAGATCGCGAACAGCAGGAGCGCGGCAGAAGGCGCGACCATTTTCAAGCCGTCGAGCATCATCTTGCCGGTAGTACCACCGAAACCACCAATGACGGCAAACACAATCGGCACCACCGTCAGGGCAACAATCGGCGACAACCGTTTGGTCATTATCAGGACGGTGAAGACCACCACCATGGCCAAGCCAAGCAATGCGAGCATAGGTAAGTTCTCTTGTTCTTATGAGTAGCGTGGCCGATGCACAGGCGCACGACGCCCTGCCCGCCAGGTGGCACGATCAACGATGCCTGGCGGGGGGGGGGTTATTGAGTTGTTTGAGGGGGCTCGATTCAGCCGTGACCGATCAGGCGTGTTCCGTGACCTTCAGGCCATCCCAGTCCGCGTTCTGAACTTGGATTGGGGTCGCAGCGGGCGAAGGTTTACCGTCCAGAGTCCGCATCAGTGTTTCGCGATCACAGGCGTTCTCCGAGATGGACATCACCACGGTAGCCACGGCGTTGCTCGCCAGGCTGGTCAAGGCCCGGGCTTCCGACATGAAGCGGTCGATACCGATCAGCAGTGCAAGGCCGGCCAAGGGAATGTCATGGATCACCGTCAGTGTCGACGCCAGCGCGACAAAACCGGACCCAGTCACACCTGCTGCCCCCTTCGAGGACAACAGCATGATGGCCAGCATGGTCACGGTCTGTGCCAGGCTTAGCTCGATGTTGCAGGCTTGAGCAATGAATACCGCTGCCAGCGAGAGGTAGATCGCCGTACCGTCGAGGTTAAACGAGTACCCCGTTGGCAACACCAACCCCACCACGCCTTTTTTGCACCCCAGGGCTTGCAGCTTTTCCAACATCCGCGGCATCACCGGCTCGGTGGAGGACGTCCCGAGCACCACCAGGAACTCTTCGCGAAAGTAACGCAGCAGCTTCCAGAGACTGAAGCCATGTGCCCGGCAAATGCTCCCCAGCACCACAAAGACGAAGAAGGCACAGGCTACGTACAAGGTCATGATCAGCTTGGCCAAGGAGCCCAACGATGTAATACCGTACTGGCCCACGGTGAACGCCAAAGCGCCAAAAGCACCGATCGGAGCGAATCGCATCAGGTAGGAAAACATCTTGAACACCATGTGCGAGGCGGATTCCAGTACATCCAGTACCGGCTTGCCACGCTCGCCTATGGCCGACAGCGCAAAACCGCAAAGCACCGCGATGAACAAAACCGGCAACACTTCACCCTTATTGAACGCACCGATGAACGTGTCCGGGATGATGTGCATGAAAAACTCGACCACTCCCAACTTTGCGGCGGAATCGGTGTACTGCGACAGTCCCTTGGTACTCAACTGGGCGGGGTCAATGTTCATGCCCACACCGGGTTTGAACACGTAGACCGACACCAGGCCGATGATCAGACTGATCACGGTCAGCGCCAGGAACAGCAGCATGGTCTTGCTCAACAGACGCCCGAGGGAGCGTTTATCGCTCATGCCAGCGATACCGGTGACGATGGTGCAGAACACTACCGGAGCGATCATCATCTTGATCAACTTAATGAACGCATCACCCAGCGGCTTCAAGGCTATGGCCTGTTGTGACCAAAAGTGCCCGACCAGCACACCCAACAGCACGGCAAGGAGAATTTGGAAGTAGAGCGATTTTACAACTTTCATGGCATCACCCATTTTTAGAATTGTGCTGATGCAAGTACCGCAACGATCAGGGGAAATTATCCGGCAAGTCGTTGGGAAGCCGTGGCGTAGACAAACCCTGAGAACAGCCTGCGCGATGTACGCACCACTGAGGCACGAATGGTCTCACCCTGATCACCGGTGTAGGACAATACGACATCTATCCCGCCACTTGGATGTTCAATACGTACTTGCTTCAAGCGCGGCTCGCTAGTGCCGCCGAGCAATTGCGCCACCACACTGCCTTGAGTGACACAAGCGGTGGCAAGGCCGATGGAGCCGGTGATCGCCAAGGCCCGGTGGCAGTTGTGTGGCATGAAGTAGCGCACCTGGATTGTGCCGCCAGCCTTGGCCGGTGACACCAGTACGGGCTTGGGAATCACTTTGTCGCTGACGTCACCCAGGCCCATTGCCAGACCGGCTTGCAGTCGCAAGGACTCCAGGCGACGCAGGAACTCTTTGTCGGCATCCAGTTCAGCAGGACTTTCATCGCCGCGCTTACCCAGTTGGCCGGCTTCGACAATCATCATCGGCATCGCCATGTCGATGCAGGTCACGGGAATACCTTCGATCACATCCTGTGTTTGCCCAGTAGGGAAAAGTTTGCCGGTCTTGCTGCCCGCGGCATCCAGGAAGGTCAGTTGCACAGGAGCGGCGGTACCTGGCACACCATCGATGGCGGTGTCGCCTTCATAGCTGACCTTCCCACCGGGCGTCTGTACCTCGGCGTTCACAAAAGTCCCCGTGTTGAGGTTGCGAATACGCACACAGGTCAGGTCTTTGGAGGTTTTTACCAGCCCCTGCTCGATGGCGAACGGGCCAACGGCGCAAAGCATGTTGCCGCAATTAGGCGCGGTGTCGACTCGACGCTGGGAGACCATGACTTGAACGAACAGATAGTCGATATCCGCCTCCGGATGCAACGAGGGGCTGACGATCGCCACCTTGCTGGTTTGTGGGCTACCGCCACCGATGCCGTCAATTTCCAGCTCATGACCAGAGCCCATGAGGTTGAGCAGCAACTCATCACGGTCTTCGATCGCAACAGGTAGATCCCAGGCGAGAAACACTGGGCCCTTGGAAGTACCACCGCGCATTAGCACACAGGGAATTCGCTGCATGAATACTGACTCTTGTTGATCAATCGGGGTGATTGATGTCTTGAGAGCAAGAGTCGCAGGCTTTAAAAATTGTTTCCAATGCAAATATCAGCCTTATTATTGCGTTTTGCGAATGACGATTCTAGGATGCCTGGGCTTACCAACTCTCGCCTGCTGAGATAAAAAAGTGAATTATGAGCTCAATGACATCCGATCTTTCGTGAAGATCGCGGAACTTGGAAGCTTCCACGAAGCTGCCGATGCATTGCATCTCTCTCAACCCGCGTTGAGTCGGAGAATGAAAAAGCTTGAAGAGGGATTGGGAACAGCGCTGCTTGATCGCACGACAAGACGGGTAAGTCTTACCAGCGTTGGGAGAGACTTCCTGCCCAAGGCACGACGCTTATTGGATGACTTCGACGACTCGATCCTTAACATCCGAGAGCTGGCGGAGCGCCAGAGCGGCCGTGTAACCCTTGCCTGTATTCCCACCGCAGCCTTCTACTTCCTCCCTTCGGTAATCCGCCTCTACAACGAGCGTTATCCACAAATCCGCATTCGCTTGCTTGATCTCAGTGCGAACGAAGGGCTGGAGGCTGTTCTGCGTGGCGAAGCCGACTTTGGCATCAACATGATGAGCGGCCAGCACCCAGACATAGAGTTCGTGCCGTTGGTCAACGAGCCTTTTGTTCTTGCTTGTCGACGCGATCATGAGTTGGCTGAGCGCAGCTCGGTCACCTGGTCTGAACTGAGCAATTATCGCCTTATCGGAGTCGGTCGCCTGAGCGGCAACCGCATGCTGCTTGACCACGCGTTGTCAGGCTTGAGCTGGCGCCCACAGTGGTTCTATGAGGTGCAACACCTGTCGACATCGCTGGGTCTGGTCGAAGCGGGCTTAGGCGTCTCGGCAATGCCTAGCCTCGCAATGCCTGCTGTGGATCATCCCACATTGGTGAGCGTCCCCTTGATAGAGCCCATCGTTAACCGATCGTTGGGACTGGTTTACCGAAGAGGCGCCTCACTGTCTCCGGCAGCGGAAAAATTCGTCTCGATACTGCTGGAACAGTGGGAGAAGTGACCTCACGCCAAGATCCGGATCTTGTTTGAGCAGACACCTAAGTCCACGCCCCTCATCACGCACCCAACAAAAAAGGCCCAAGAAGGGCCTTTTATGCTCAAACCCAATTCACCGGATTGCCTACAAGGTGTAAGAAATACCGACCTGAACGGTTCTCGGTTCACCAGGGTAAGCGTAGACATTGCCGAAGGCGCCTTCCTCATAGTCCCGGTCAAACACATTCTTCACATCTAGATTCAGCCTGACCTGGTCATTGATTTTGTAGAAGCTGAGCAGATCGACGACGGTGTAACTGCCCATCGAGAACGCAGTATTCGCCGTTTGCCCTGCGCGCTCATCGACGTACTTGAACCCTGTGCCAAGCCCCAGCCCTCTTAGCCCGCCATTCTGGAACTCGTAGACGTTGAGCAGGCTGAAGCTGTTCTTCGGAATGTTCATCAGGCGGGTGCCCGACGGGATCACATTGTCCTTGGTGACCTCGGCATCGACATAGGCATAACCGCCAATCACCCGCCACTCTGGGGTGACATTGCCAGCCACGTTCAAATCAAAGCCACGACTGCGCACTTCGCCCGCCGCAGCCCAGAAGGTCGAGTCCACGGGGTCGGGGGTCAGGACATTGCGTTTTTCAATCTGATAGATTGCCGCGTCCACACTCAACTGACGATCCAGCGCTTCCCATTTGATTCCCATCTCATAGGACTTGCCCTTTTCCGGCTCAAAGCCGCCACCTTCTCGGCTGGCCCCGCTATTGGGTTTGAAAGAGCGCGCGGTATTGGCATACACCGCCACGGTATCGGTCAGGTCATAGAGCACGCCGAGACGTGGTGTCACCGCATTGTCGCTCGCTTCCCAGCTCCTGCCACCCGGCACGAAGGTTTCGTAGTCATGCTCGAAGCGCTCGAAACGGGCGCCGGCCAAGACTTTGAAGCGCTCAGTCAACGCCACCTGATCCTGGATAAAGGCCGCGTAGGTCTTGAGGTTTTCCTTATCATTGGTCGGCGTGCGGGTCAGGGCCGGACGAGGCTGGCCATACACCGGGTTGAAGATATCAATCGGGTAGGCACTCACCGCACCGCTGGAGCGCTGGATAATGGACTTATAGTCGTAATCCTCGTACTCGACTCCGGTCAGCAAGGTGTGATCGAAGCCGCCGGCGGAGAAATGTCCGGTGAGGTTCAGTTGGGTGTCCTTGTCCGTCCACTCCAGCTTGCGATAGTTGAAGTTACGACCCAGCGTGCGCCCGTCGTCAGCTACGCCATTGGCTTCAACGGCATTGCCCTGCAAGGTGCCATCGAGCCATTGAAAACCACCACCCAATGTCCAGTTGTCACTCAGGAAGTGCTCGAAACGCAGCTGCGCCATGTTGTTGTCGTTGTGCAATTTGCCGACGTCTTTTTCACCAAAGAACGTGTCACGCGACGCGGTGCCAATCTGATTCGGATAGCGCGTCACACCGCGATCCAGCGGATGGTTGTTGCGCATGAAATCACCTTCGAAGATCACCTTGGTGTCGTCGTTGGCCTGCCACGATAAAACGGGCGTCACACCGTACCGTTCGGTCTCGACGTGATCACGGAAGGTGTCCCCCCCCTCTCCCACCACATTCAAGCGGTAAGCCAGGCGACCTTCCTCGTCGAGCGGGCCAGAGGCATCCAGAGTGCCACGCTGCATTCCTTGATCGTCGAGTTGGCTGCCCAGCGTCACGTTGCGTTCCGCCAGCGGCTGCTTGGACACCACGTTGAACGTGCCTCCAGGATCGCCCCGGCCATAGAGGGTGGTCGCCGGGCCGCGCAGCACTTCCAGCCGCTCAATGGTGTTTGCGTCCGGCATGTTTGGATAACCACGATTGATCGGAAAACCATTGCGATAGAACTCGCCAGTCGTAAATCCACGCACCGTGAATGTGGTCAGCCCCTGGCCGCCGAAGTTGTTAGCCCGCCCTACTCCGCCGGCATAGTCCAGCGCGTCCTGGAGGCGAGTGGCCTCAATGTCCTTTACAACATCCTTGGTCACCACACTGACGGACTGCGGCGTTTCATGAATCGCCGTGTCGGTTCGTGTCGCGCTGGCGGAACGGGTTGCTCGATAGCCCTCCACCGGGCCTTGGGCTGTTTCGTAATCCGAGGTGCCGACGATGTCAGTCGCCTGCAACTCCAGACTGGTTTTATCAGTTGTAGCTTGCTCCGCCCAAGAGGGAACGGAAAACGCCTGGAGCACACAGATAGAAACCAGAGTACGACGCATCGAGCAGACCTTGAGTAAATAGCCAAATGGGGCGACATACGCGCCAATAATTCGCGGGGCATGATATACCACCTCAATAGCGCACGATACGCATTCGTATTTATATTTTTCTGATTCCACTTGCGCTTTAGATCAAGCTCACGGGTTGGAGCAATGAACAAGCTGTCAGCGTCACCTGAAGGCTTCAACCGCAAGCCTTGCAGACGGCTTGACCCTTGCGGGCTCCCATTGACGCGAATGAGTCGGTCTAGGTGCTGCCTATCTCAACCGCATCAAGGCCGATGCATCGAAGAACCCTATAAATTTGCGAAACCACCTGCAACGTCGCGTCTTCAATCGTTCCTTCATTACGGCATAAAACCCAGCCGTGATCGGCAATCGCTCGCTCGAACGCCCAGGTACAAGCGACCTGTTCTTCCAACCGATGGATCACCGTACTGCTCAACCCACGCCGGCGCGCCGCTGCCCTCGCCCAGGAAAGCTCAGGATGGGTGACTACCCCGACATGCAGGTCTGGCACTCGCACGTTGCGATCAATGTTCAACTGCAGAATCTCTGCAAACGGGACCTGCCGGCGAAACGCGGCATCCGACGGGTACCAGCGATCGATCAGAATGATGCTGTCCGCTGGCTGTTTCGACAGCACGTGTTGGGAAATCCAGCTACGGCTATCCGCAAAGCGCTGACAAACCTCCCACTCCAGCTCCCGGGTGGGATGTCTGACGAATTGGTTAACCAGGGCCATTGTGTCACCCCGATAAGGATCGCTTTTTTTCTCGCAAAGCCGGATCACCTTGTGGTTATCGGCCCTCAGTACTTTCGTAACGGCCTCCAACAGTGTGGTTTTGCCGGTTCCCTTGGGCCCGTCTAGAGAAACAAACAGCGCACGATTCATTCTTCACATAACGATTGATGTACGGTTTTTTTGCCCGGTTCGTTCGCTGGACCCGCCTGGCGCGACGCTGCGAATCGAATGGAGGGTGCTCATGAGCAGAGATTGATCAACACTCTAACTGGGTCTGTGACTCACCGTCGCAAAATCCAGGGTTACGGCCGCTGATGGACAACGGCCGTGCTCACATGACTAGACCCGTTCATTGACCACATCTGGCCAGATATCAATCCAACTGATGCCGAAACGGTAAGTCCGGCCCGTTTTTACCGCAGGTCAGCGCAGCGGCACTGACGGCAAAGGTGAGCATTGCCTCGATCTGTTCACGGCACAAGCCCTGCAAACCCTCCACCGAATCCAACTGCTGCTCCGTCAGCCAAGCGATCAATGCCGCCTGGAAGGTGTCGCCGGCGCCCACGGTGTCGACCAACATCACGGCACGGGCCGGCACCGACCACGTGCCATGGTGGCGGCTGAAAACGCTCGCGCCCTGACCGCCACGGGTGAGGAATACCAGTTGGCAGCGGTGTTCCAGCCAGCCCTCGATCACGCTCTGCGGATCACGTTCAGGGTGCAGTAGGCTCAGGTCTTCGTCACTGACCTTGATCAGATCGGCATGCTCGACCAGAGCGCCGATACGCTCACGCCACAACTCGATATTCGGCTCTGGGTTGAGCCGCACGTTAGGGTCGAGACTGATCAGGCGTTTGCCACTTTCCCGGCGGACCAGCGCCAGCAGGGTGTCGGCAATCGGCTGCACCACCAACGAGAACGAGCCGACATGCAGCCCGCGCACCTCAGCGCCCAACTCAGGCAAATGCTTGGGCAACAGCTGACGATCAGCGCAGCCTTCGCCACGAAAGCTGTAATGCGGCGAGCCATCGGCCCCCACGGCGACCATGGCGAGGGTAGTCGGTGCGTCGAAATCCTGGAGGCAGTCCAAACGCACGCCCTCCTCCTGCAGTACTTGCTGTAAACGCCGACCCAGGTAGTCGGTGGACAACCCGGCAAACAGCGCCACGTCGATACCCAGGCGCCGCAGCCCGACGGCAACGTTGAACGGTGAGCCGCCGGCAATGGCCTTGTAGTTTATTGTTGAAGTTTGAGCGCCAGGGGCGTTTTCACTAAAGAAATCGAACAGCGCTTCGCCACATACCAAATACATAGTTAAAGGCTCGCTACAGGTTGTTGATAGCGTGAATAGGCCGCCACGCGGGGTGAAAAGCAGAGCTCAAGGCGTATTGGCAAACGCGTTGAAATACTAAAACCAGGTTTCCATTTGTATACCGTATTGCCAGACGCCCCCGGCGTTGAAGTCCGTCTTGCCGAAGGAGTCAGAGGTACTGTATCCGTCCAGATCCGACGACCAATCCATGAAGCTGGCGAACACACGCAGTTCAGGACGCGTGAGCAGCTCTCCCACGTCTGGTTTGAACGTCGGGGCGATCGTGAACTTCCAGAAGTCACCGTCGACTGCATTACGTTGTAGATAGCCCTTCGGGTCGAGGTCCATGGTTTGCCAGCTCAGTTCGTAGGCCATCTCGAAATTGCGGTTGATGGCATTGGCCAAACGCATGTTCAGGGTCATCCAGGAATAGTTGTCACCCTTGACGTATCTATCCTTGCTTTGTTCGGCCAGCAAGCTGGGACCGACGCGCCAACCGGGTGCAATGGGGGTCTCACCGTAAAGAGCCAGGCGCACAGCGCGGGCATCTTCAATCAATTCACCATCCGAGCCGACGTTCTTGACCTCTGCCCCCAGACCTTGCCCATAGAGCAGCGCCGTTTTGAAGAAGCCTTCTTTGCCGAAAAAGGTTTTCTGGTGATTGGCCAACATGCTGTGCAAGCCGGAATCGGCAGGCGTCAGACCGGCTTCATTGCTGCGAGTGCCAATGTCGTTCTTCTTTGAGCCAATGCCGTTGAACATCCACTGCCACTGACCATCATCGAAGAACTGGTTGGAGGTCAGAATGTAGCTTTCCACATCGGCGTCAACGCCGTCTTCACTGAAGTCCCCGTAGTTACGCCCGATCAAGGAGTAATTCGAGCGCCAATTCTTGTTCATCTGCACATCGTAGATGCCCCCCCCGGTACCGGCCAGAAAGATAACGTCCGAGTCCAGCCAGTGGATATCGAAGTTGTCTCGATCAAAGCGCTTGCCTGCCCACAAAGTGGCGTTCTCCAGCACTGAATTACCCTTGAATGCCGCGAGGCGGTCGAGCTCGGTAAATACCTGGCGCACGTTCAGATTACTGTCATCCGCTGTCCAGTCATTGGAGCTTTCCACGCCATCGGCGATGGACACCGTGAATTTGGAACGGGTGCCGTTCTGCGCATAGAGCTCTTTGGACAGGTCTATGCGCATGTAGGTGTCATCTTCGTTGCCGAGCCGCCCGACGGCCCCCCCGACTGAACCTGCGGGGCTTGCATACGGGCCGCCACGACCGCCCCCCAGGCCATCGTTCACCAGCAACCCGGAGCGGGCATAGCCCTTGAAGCTGAACCCGTCAGTGAGGTGTTCGGTAGTGCCCTGTTTGTCCAAGCTTTGCTGACGGGCTTCAAGTGTTGCCAGGCGGGCGTCCAGCGTAGGCGCCGCAGCGGCTGTCGCGGTGGACGCAACAGGCTGCGCGGCGGACGTGGCGAGCTTGATCTGCTGTAACTCCCTGGCGAGCGCATGGGTTTGCTGCTCGGCTGCAGCTGCGCGCTTTTCCGCTGCGCTGGCACGGGCTTCAAACGCCGCCATGCGTTCTTCCAGAGTCGCGGCCTGAGAGGTCGCCGCCGATGTGCCGAGCACGCCTGCGATTAGCCATCTTGATGCTTTGTGCATGTGAATTCCCTGTTTTGTTTTTATTGTTCAGTTCCTGCGACCGGCCTTCTTTTCGTGAGTTGGAATCTGTGGCAATCGACGAAAAAAAGGGTGCCTCATCGCAAATACACTGTTACATTTGACGATGTTAACGTTAACTTTTTTAAAAACAAAAATAAAGGGTGCTCAATGAAACATCTGAAATCTCTCCTTCCCGCAGCACTATTCACCCTCTGCGCCGGACTGCCATCCGTCTCCAGCGCAGCCGATCTGACGATCTCCTGCGGTGCAGTGGGTGCGGAGTTGCAACTGTGCAAAGAGGCTGTCGAGGCGTGGTCGAAACAGACCGGCAACAACGTCGAAGTGGTTTCTACGCCTAACTCGGCGACCGAGAGGTTGTCGTTTTACCAACAGATCCTCAGTGCTCAGTCCACTGACATCGACATCATTCAGATCGATATGGTGTGGCCGGGGATGCTGGCCGAGCACCTGATGGACCTGCGCGAGGTGCTGCCCGCCAACGCGACCCAAGGCTACTTCCAGGCACAGGTGGATAACGCCACGGTGGGTGGACGGCTGGTGTCGATGCCGTGGTTCACCGACTCGGGCCTGCTGTATTACCGCAAGGACTTGCTCGAGAAGTACAACAAGCAGGTGCCCCAGACCTGGGAGGAAATGACGGCGACCGCCAGGGAAGTGCAACAGGCAGAGCGCACTGCCGGGAACCCCAATGCATGGGGTTACATCTTCCAGGGACGCGCTTACGA
Organism: Pseudomonas sp. RA_35y_Pfl2_P32; assembly: GCF_963970735.1. Classification (NCBI taxonomy): domain Bacteria; kingdom Pseudomonadati; phylum Pseudomonadota; class Gammaproteobacteria; order Pseudomonadales; family Pseudomonadaceae; genus Pseudomonas; species Pseudomonas sp. RA_35y_Pfl2_P32. The sequence continues at coordinate 131,896 of NZ_CAXAQF010000019.1, read as the reverse complement.
GGGGCTGACGTGTAATGCGCTGGAGTGGATCAGCAGCCAACCGGAAGGCGGGCTGGTCAATCCACGAGGCGACATCGTGGTCAACAGCCAGGCCTCGAAAACTGCGTTGACCCTGGCCAAAAGCTGGGTTGGAGACATCTCCCCGCGTGGCGTACTCAACTACACCGAGGAAGAAGGACGTGGCGTATTCCAGTCGGGAAATGCCCTGTTCATGCGTAACTGGCCTTATGTCTGGGCCTTGGTACAAAGCCAGGGCAGTGTCGTCAAAGACAAGGTCGGCGTCGCTCCCCTGCCCCGCGGCGGCGAAACCGGCACCCATGCCTCCACCCTCGGTGGCTGGGGCCTGGCGGTGTCGCGTTACAGCGCCCAGCCAAAACTGGCCGCAGAGCTGGTGAGCTACCTGACCAGCGCCCAACAGCAAAAGCACCGTGCGTTGACTGCCGCCTACAACCCGGTGATCGAGTCGCTGTATCAAGACCCCGAACTGCTCGCGGCAATGCCTTACTACAGCCAGCTGCACAGCATCCTCAACGACGGGGTCATGCGCCCCGCCTCGATAACCGCCGATCGCTACCCAAGGGTCTCCAATGCGTTCTTCGATCGAGTGCATGGTGTGCTGGCGGGCGAGCTGCCTGTCGATCAGGCGCTGGCCGAACTGGAAAGCGAACTGACCCGCATCAAACGCCGGAACTGGTAAGCCACAAGGAAGGAAATCACCATGTCTGCCTCAACGACCCATGCCCCCTGTGACGAGCTCCTGCTCGCCAGGGAAACGCCTGTACAGCGTCGCCGAGTACGCGCTGCCTGGCTGTTCTTGACACCGATGTTGCTATGTCTGGCCCTGGTGGCCGCCTGGCCGCTACTGCGTACATTCTGGTTCAGCCTGACTGACGCCACCCTGGCGCAAACCCGGGGTGGATCCTTCGTAGGCTTGAGCAACTATCTGTTCCACGACGGTTCCAACTGGTCGGGCATCCTGGTCGACCCCCAATGGTGGAACGCGGTGCGCAACACCTTGCATTTCACCGTGGTGTCGGTGGGACTGGAAGTCGTTCTGGGGCTACTGGTGGCCTTGCTGTTGAACATCAAGTTTACTGGCCGTTCCCTGGTGCGCGCGATGATTCTGATTCCTTGGGCCATTCCGACCATTGTCTCGGCGAAGATCTGGTCATGGATGCTCAACGACCAGTTCGGCATCATCAATCACATGATGCTGAGCGTCGGCCTGATTGATGCCCCCCTGGCCTGGACGGCGGATGCAGATCTGTCGATGTGGGCGGTCATCATCGTCGATGTCTGGAAGACCGTACCCTTTGTCACGCTACTGATGCTGGCGGCGTTGCAGATGTTGCCGAGCGATTGCTACGAAGCCGCCAGGGTCGATGGCATTCATCCGCTGAAAGTGTTCTGGCACGTCACGCTGCCACTGCTGATGCCCGCATTGTTGGTGGCGGCGATCTTCCGCATCCTCGATTCCCTGCGGGTATTCGACGTCATCTATGTGCTGACTTCGAACTCTTCGAGCACCATGAGCATGTCGATCTATGCCCGCCAACACCTGGTGGAGTTCCAGGATGTTGGTTATGGCAGCGCGGCCTCGACGCTGCTGTTTCTGGTCGTGGCGGTAATCGCCATGCTTTATCTCTACCTCGGACGCCGTCAAATGGAGGTTCGGTCATGAGCCTGCGCCTACTCAAAAAGGCGCTGTTGCGCTTCGGCTTCTGGAGTCTGATCGGGGTTTTGCTGCTGTATGCAGTCTTCCCTTTCTATTACGCCATCGTGACGTCGCTAAAACCCTCCAGTGCCTTGTTCGAGGTGAGCTACTGGATCGAAAACCCCGACTTCTCCAACTACGCAGCGGTACTGCACCAAGCTTCATTCCTGCAGGCTATCGGTAATTCGCTGGTGGTCGCGCTTTGCGTGGTGTCGCTGGCGCTGTTCCTCAGTGTCACCGCCGCCTATGCCTTGGGACGGGTGAAATTCCGTGGGCGTGGCACGGTCCTGATGATGGTGCTTGGCGTGTCGATGTTTCCCCAGGTCGCGGTACTGTCGGGGCTGTTCGAAGTGATCCGTGCCCTGGGCCTGTACAACACCTCTTGGGCGCTGATCCTGAGCTACACGATTTTCACCCTGCCCTTCACCGTCTGGGTGCTGACCACGTTCATGGGCCAACTGCCCCATGAACTGGAAGAAGCGGCAATCATGGATGGCGCGTCGCCCTGGGTCACCCTCACCCGGGTGCTGTTGCCGTTGCTCTGGCCCGCACTGGTCACCACTGGCTTGTTGGCCTTCATCGCAGCCTGGAACGAGTTCCTGTTTGCCCTGACGTTCACCCTCACCGACACCCAACGCACGGTGCCGGTCGCCATCGCCCTGATTTCCGGTGGCAGCTCCCATGAATTGCCGTGGGGGCTGTTGATGGCCGCATCGGTGCTGGTCACCGTGCCACTGGTGATTCTGGTGCTGATCTTCCAGCGCCGAATCGTTTCCGGCCTCACTGCCGGCGCGCTAAAGGGTTGATGCCCAACAACTACAAGGAACAGCATCGTGATCAAGCTGAAACTGGACAACGTGAACAAACAATTGGGCGGCATGCGGATTCTGCGCGACGTCAGCCTGGAGATCGCCGCGGGTGAATTCGTGGTATTCGTGGGGCCGTCGGGCTGCGGAAAGTCGACCCTGCTGCGGCTGATTGCCGGACTTGAGTCAATCTGCGGCGGTGACATGCTGATCGACGGGCGACGGGTCAACGACCTGGAGCCTCGCGAGCGAGGCGTCGGCATGGTGTTTCAGTCGTATGCGCTGTACCCGCACATGAGCGTCTACGACAACATCAGCTTTGGCCTCAAGCTGGCCAAGACTGAAAAGAGCAGCCTGCGCGAGCGCGTGCTGAAAACAGCGCAGATCCTTCAATTGGACAAACTGCTGCAACGCAAGCCAAAAGAACTGTCTGGCGGGCAGCGTCAGCGCGTCGCAATGGGCAGAGCCATGGCCCGTGAACCGGACATTCTGTTGTTCGATGAGCCGCTCTCCAACCTGGATGCCTCCTTGCGGGTGCAGATGCGCAACGAAATCGCCCGCCTGCATGATCGACTCGGCTCGACCATGATCTACGTCACCCACGATCAAGTGGAGGCGATGACCCTGGCCGACAAAATTGTTGTGCTCAATGGCGGCCGCGTAGAACAAATCGGCTCACCGCGCGAACTCTATGAGCGCCCAGCGAGCCGCTTTGTCGCCGGTTTCCTTGGCTCACCCAGAATGAACTTCCTGGCGGCGCGCCTGCATACCCCGGGCACCATCAGCCTGGTCGACACCCCTGTTCTGGGGATGACCTCCCTGCCCTTCGACAGCGCGAACCTGGCAGCAGGCGCGGCGCTGAGCCTGGGCATTCGCCCGGAGCACATCTCGCTCAAAGCGGCGCAAGGCGCCGTTGGCATCGTCGTGACCGCGGTCGAGTACCTGGGCAGCGAAACCTATGTGCACCTGGAAACAGGTCAGGACGAGCCACTGATCTGTCGTTGTGAGGTCAGCGCCGGATGGCGCGCGGGCGATCGGGTCGAACTGCAACTGGAGATCGACAACCTGCACCTGTTCGACGATGACGGCACGGCCTTGGAGCGCCAACCGCAAGCCCGTGAAAACCAGCCCAATGACATCTCTGTGCACCCAGTCCGAGCTCGCGCCCTATGACCTTTTCTTCAAACAACATGAGCGATCCAATGCCTGATCAGCTTGACCTTGCGCAGCGTGCACTGAGCAACGGCCTGTCTCGTGTCATCCACGACTATCGACCTGGTTATCATATCGCCCCGCCGGCAGGCTGGATGAACGACCCTAACGGGGTCGTGTACTTTCGTGGCGAATATCACGTGTTCTATCAACATTACCCTTTCGAAGCGAAATGGGGCCCGATGTACTGGGGCCATGCCAAGAGTGCCGATCTGGTTCATTGGCAGCACCTGCCGATTGCGCTGGCACCCGGCGATGACTTCGATCGCGATGGGTGTTTTTCCGGTAGCGCTTTGGTGTACGGGGATACCCTGGCGCTGATCTACACCGGACACACCTGGCTGGGGGAAGTGGGTGACGAACGCTTTATCCGTCAAGTCCAGTGCCTGGCCACCAGCGTCGACGGCATCACGTTCACCAAGCAAGGCGTCGTCATCGAGACCGCACCGCAAGACGCGATCATGCACTTTCGTGACCCCAAGGTCTGGAAAGAGGATGGCTACTGGTACCTCATTGTCGGCGCACGCCTGGGCGATATGCCGCTGCTCCCGCTGTACCGCTCCACGGATTTGCACACGTGGGAGTTCCTCAACTATGTGTCTGGCGGCAGGGAGGGCGATGGCTATATGTGGGAGTGCCCGGATCTGTTCCGACTCAACGGACGCGATGTGCTGCTGTACTCCCCACAAGGCATGTCGCCCCAAGGTTACGAGCGGCTCAACAAGTACCAGACGGGTTACCGGGTGGGTCAACTCGACAACGAATGGAACTTCACTGGCGGCCCTTTTATCGAGCTGGATAACGGCCACGACTTCTATGCAGCGCAAACGCTCGTGGCCGCCGATGGTCGGCGCCTTGTGTGGGCCTGGCTCGACATGTGGGAAAGCCCGATGCCGAGCCAGGCCCATCACTGGTGCGGCATGCTCGGATTGCCGCGCGAACTTGAACTGAGCGCCGATCGCCTTTGCGTGTATCCGGCACGAGAGCTCACCGCGCTGCGCCAGACGCTGTTGCCAAGCACACCCTGGTGGGAGGCGGCGGGAACCCAGTGGGTAGCGGGCGTGAACGGCGATATGCTCGAAATCCATGTGCACCTGGATTTACTCGGCTGCACCGACGGCCATCTGGGAGTCGCCTTGCGCTGCAGCGAGGATGACCAGGAACAAACCTTGCTCTACTACGATGCGGCGTTGCAGCGGCTGGTACTTGACCGCAGTCGCTCAGGTGCGCAAGTCAGCGGCGAGCGCAGCGTGTCGATAGATCCGGCGCAAGGGTTACTGGCACTGCGTGTGTTCCTTGATCGCTCGTCCATTGAGGTGTTCGACGAAAACGGGCGCTTCAGCCTCAGCAGTCGCCTCTACCCGCAGCCCGGTAGCCTGGGCGTGAAGCTTCTGGCAAGCGGTAATGGCGGGCGTGTTTCGATTCCCCGGGCGTGGTCGCTCGCCTCGGGATGGCTGTGAGCAGCGTCATTCGAGTCGCGAGAAGCGCGGGCCATGTGTCATGATCCAGCGTCAACCTGACCGGTTTCGCCTCGCATGACTTCAGTGAAAGACGTTGCACAGCTGGCCGGCGTGTCCCTGATGACGGTTTCTCGAGCGCTCAATAATCCGGAGAAATTGAGCCCCGAAACCCTTCTGCGGGTGCGCCGCGCCATTGACGAACTGCAATTCGTACCGAGCCTGTCGGCGCGCAGAATTCGCGGTGACAACCTCCAGAGCCGAACCATCGGTGTGTTCGCACTGGACACCGCGACCACACCGTTCGCCGTCGAACTGCTGCTTTCCATCGAACAGACCGCGCAGCAAGCCGGCTGGAACGTCTTTATTCTCAACCTGCTGAGCAATCCGCCCACTGACCAGAACATCGACCTGATGCTATCGCACCGTCCCGACGGGTTGATCTTCAGTGCCATGGGCTTGCGCCAGGTGTGCATTCCCGAGCGATTGAAGAGCAAACCCCTGGTCCTCGCCAATTGCCTGGCTGATGACAGTCAACTGGTCAGCTATGTGCCCGACGACGAAATGGGCCAGTACCGGGCCGTCCACCACGCGTTGAGTCGCGGCTATAAGCGGCCGCTGTGTATCAATCTGCCAAAACAGAGTCTGGCCTGGGACCTCCGACAAAAAGGCATGCTGCGTGCCTGCCAGGCATTCGGACTGCCACCTGAGGCGCTCCTGCAATACGACCTTTCCGATCATGACGCCTACGGTGAAACGGCAGCCATCCTCGATCGGCACATTATTGAGGGTCGCCCCCAGTTCGACATTCTGATCTGTGGCAACGACCGTATCGCCTTTTGTGCCTATCAGCTGTTGTTGGGGCGTGGCCTGAAAATTCCCGGCGATGTCGCGGTGCTCGGCTACGACAACATGATCGGTATCGCGCAGTTGTTCATCCCGCCGCTGACCACAGTGCAACTGCCGTACTACGAGATCGGCCGCAAGGCTGCCCGGCACCTGATCGAGACCCTCGAGGCGTCGGGCGCCCAGCCCGTTGATTGTCCATTGGTGGTCAGGGCATCACTGTAGGAACGGGTTAAGGGCTGGCTTGAGAACATAGGTTCGCCTCCAACCCCATGATCGACTACCATGCCGCCGCCGGTTTCCACATGGAAATAATAGGGAATCCGTGATGCGCGCCGCGCATCAAACGGAACTGCCCCCGCAACTGTAGGTGCTGAGCCTGCTCCTGAACTGCCACTGGGATCCCCGGGAAGGCTGGAGCACGCTGTGACGCATCAGTCAGGAGACCTGCCGGCGCCGCAACAATCACTAACCGGCGGGGTGTCCGGGAGGGGCATCCTTGCGCGTGCGTCACTTTGGTGATCGACCCCTGCCCGGTTTCTCGGCAGCGCTCGTTGATGTGTTTCCAGGCCCGACACCCTTGCTCCGTGTACGGTTCGAATGGAGATTGCATCATGCTGCTGCCCCGCGTTGTCGCCCTCGCCACGGGCCTGGGTCTGTGTTCACTGGCCCAGGCTGCACCCACCCAGTACCCGCTGACGCTGCACAACTGTGGCAGCACACAGACCTTCGCCCACGCCCCGGCTCGGGCCGTGACGATTGGCCAGGCCGGCACCGAAATGCTCTTCGCCCTGGGGCTGGGTGACAAACTGGTGGGCACTTCCCTGTGGTTCAACGATGTGTTGCCCCAGTACCAGGCGCAAAACGCCGGGATCGAACGCCTGGCCGACAACGAACCGAGTTTCGAGTCAGTGATCGGCAAGCGCCCGGAACTGGTCGCCGTCGAACTGGAGTGGGTGGTTGGCCCGCAAGGGGTGGTGGCTACCCGCGAGCAGTTTGATGAGCTGAAGATGGCGACCTACCTGATGCCCTCGGACTGCGAGTCCAAGGACAACCTGGTGGGGGCCGACGGGACGCGCCTGGCGCCGTTCCAGATCGACAGCATCTATAAGAGCATCACCCAACTGGCAGAGATCTTTGATGTCCAGGAGCGCGCGCAGCAGCTCAACGCGCAACTCCAGGCCAGCCTGGCCACGTCCGTGGCCACGGTGCAGCACCAGGACCTGAAACACACCAGCGCGCTGGTCTGGTTTTCCAGTGCCAGTCTGGATATCGACCCCTATGTGGCCGGGCACAAGGGCATTCCCGACTTCATGCTCAGCACCCTGGGCGTGCGCAACGTGGTGGAGTCCGACGAAGAGTGGCCAAGCGTCGGCTGGGAAACCATCGCCAAGGCCAACCCGACCTTCCTGGTCATCGCCCGTATGGATCGCCGGCGTTTTCCGGCTGACGACTATCAAAAGAAGCTGGAATTCCTGCGCAGCGACCCGGTGACCCGCAACATGGACGCGGTCAAACACAACCGCATCATTATCCTCGACGCCATGGCCATGCAGGCCAGCGTGCGGATGTTCGACGGCCTGAAAACCCTGGCTAACGCCCTCAACCGCTACGATCTGGCGCAATGACGGCGATGTTACTGCGCACTTCCGTGGCACTGGCGACCCTACTGATCGCGCTGATTGCCGGCGTGGCGATCGGCGAAACCACCATCGAACCCACAGTGGTGTTTCAGGTGCTGGCCAACAAACTGTGGGCCGCCGGTTATGCCCTGGACCCCATCGACCAGGGCATCGTCTGGAGTTACCGCCTGCCCCGCGCACTGGTCGCCGCGGCGTGTGGTGCGGGCCTGGCGACCTGCGGGGTGATCCTGCAATCGCTGTTGCGCAACCCATTGGCCGATCCCTACCTGCTGGGGATTTCCGCGGGAGCGTCGACGGGCGCGGTGCTGGTGGCGTTGCTGGGCTTGGGCGCCGGGGCGATCTCGATGTCGGCCGGGGCGTTTGCCGGCGCGGTGCTGGCCTTTGCCGTGGTGGTGTTGCTCGGCCGTGCCAGCGGTGCACCGGACACGACCGGGCAGATCATCCTGGCCGGGATCGCCGGCTCACAACTGTTCAATGCCCTCACGGCGTTTTTGATCACCAAGTCAGCCAGCTCCGAACAGGCGCGCGGCATCATGTTCTGGTTGCTGGGCAATCTCAGTGGCGTGCGCTGGCCCTCCGTGGGGTTGGCCGTCCCGGTGGCGCTGGCCGGTCTGGCGGTGTGCCTGTGGCACCGCCGCGCGCTGGATGCCTTCACCTTTGGCGCCGACTCAGCGGCCTCCCTGGGCATTGCGGTGCGTCCCGTGCAGTTGTTGTTGATCAGCTGCGCCGCGTTGGTGACGGCGGTGATGGTCTCGATTGTCGGCTCCATCGGCTTCGTGGGCCTGGTCATTCCCCACGCCGCCAGGCTGTTGCTCGGGACGGGGCATGCCCGACTGCTGCCGGCCAGTGCATTGGGGGGAGCGGTGTTTCTGATTGCTGCCGATGTGCTGTCCCGCACGTTGATCAAGGGCCAGGTGATTCCGGTCGGTGTGGTCACGGCGCTGGTCGGGGCACCCGTGTTCGCATTGATCCTGGTGAGTCGGAGGAATGCCCGATGACGGCGGCTGTGTCTGTTACTCAGCCCTGTGTGCTGAGTTGTTCCGGTCTGGGCTTCGCCATTCGCGATGCGCAGTTGCTGCACGACATCCACCTGGCCATTCATCGCGGCGAGACCCTGGGCCTGGTGGGGCCCAACGGTTCCGGCAAGTCGACCCTGCTCAAGCTGCTGGCCGGCGTGCGTGCCCCAAGCCAGGGCGCCATCCACCTCAACGGCCAAGGCCTCAAGACCCTGTCGCGACGCACCATCGCGCAAACCCTGGCGGTGGTCGAGCAGCAGGCGGACACCCTGGATGCAATCAGCGTGTACGATGCGGTGGCCTTGGGCCGGACGCCCTGGCTGTCGGCCTTGAGCCCCTGGTCGGCGGCGGACACGGCGATCGTCGAGCAAGCGCTGCGTGACGTCGATGCGGCTCATCTGAGCAGCCGTACCTGGCGCAGCCTTTCCGGCGGCGAGCGCCAGCGCGTGCATATTGCCCGCTCCCTGGCGCAACGCCCGCAGATCCTGTTGCTGGACGAACCGACCAATCACCTGGATATCCAGCACCAACTGGCGATTCTGAACGTCGTTCACGCCTTGCCCGTGACCACGGTGATTGCCCTGCACGACCTCAACCAGGCCCTGGGCTGTGATCGTTTGGCGGTGCTCGAACGGGGGCGCCTGGTCGCCCTGGGCAAACCGCTTGAAGTCTTGACCCCTGAGCGCCTGCTGCACACCTTCGGGGTCCACGCGCACTACCTCACCGACCCCTTTGACGGCACGCAGATCCTGCGGTTGCGCGCCTCCTGACTCGCTCATGGGGTGCTGTGGCCCATGTCGCCGCGGGCAGCCTGACGGGCGGCAGCAGCGAAATGCTGGGGATGATGAAAAGAACGGCCTGCGTGTCTAACACGCGATCCACGGTGATCGGCAAGCGTTGGCGGACGGTCAGGTCGCAGCCGGCATCATGATGGGCGATATGTTGTCGTTCGGCAGCATCGTTGAGCGCGCCATGGAGGTGTTTCTGGTGACGCTGCTGGGCGTCGTACTGCTCACGCACTGGGACTGGCGCGCCCTGCCCGTGGCCCTGGCGCTATTTGTCGTGATTCGTCCCTTGGGCGTGCTGCTGATGCCCTGGGGTCACTTGCTCGACATGCGTCAGCGCCTGCTGGTGGGCTGGTTCGGTATTCGCGGGATCGGCAGCCTGTTTTACCTGTTCTACGCCCTCAACCACGGGCTCGATCCGCAGGTGGCGGTCGTGTCTACCCACTTCACCCTGTCGGTGGTGGCCTTGAGCATTTTGCTCCACGGCTTGAGCACCCAGCCGCTGTTGGTCGGTTACGAGCGCGACAAGGCTAAAAACTTGAAACCCTGACTGCTGCCTTGCATCCATACCTATAAGAGGCCGTTTTCGGCTGATGCCGACTGGAGGCAGTCATGAAACCCCATATCGTCAGACTCTTTACCCATCCGGACTTTGCCTGGACCGAAATCCGCAGCGAAGAAGAGCAACACCCCAGGCACTACCTGGCCCACCTGTTGCTGTTGGCGCTGTTGCCGACTCTGTGCCTGTTCATCGGCACCACCTGGGTCGGCTGGAGCCTGGCCGAAGATGAGACCGTGCGCCTGAGTTTCAACAGTGCCCTGCAACTGTGCCTGCTGATGTACGGGGCGATGGTGTTGGGCACGGCGTTGATGGGCGGGTTTATCCGCTGGATGTCCCGCGCCTTCGAAGCCCGGCCCAACCTCAACCAGTGCATCGGCTTTGCCGCCTACGTGGCGACCCCATTTTTTCTGTCCGGGATCAGCGCGCTCTACCCCAATCGCTGGCTGGCCATTAGCGCGCTGATGCTCGCCGGTGCCTACACCAGCTACCTGCTGTTTATCGGGCTGCCCAAGTTCATGCGCCTGAACCAGGACCGCGGCTTGCTGTACGCGGCGGCGGTCTGGGGCATTGGTCTGCTGGTGGTGGTGACCATCATGATCAGCATGATCCTGTTCTGGTTGAACGTATTGTCGCCGGAGTACATCCGCCCGGACCTGGTGCCGGGATAGTGGGATCAGCGCAAGCAATGGCACCCGTGGGAGCCAGCTCGCGATGGAGCCACTCCATTCAACATCGATGGCGCCTGCCCCACCGCCATCGCGAGCAGGCTCGCGCCCACAATGACATCCCACAGAAATACTCCAGCCAGGAAAAGCAGGTCGGCCGGTAGACCGCCTCGCCCGCCCTTACCACTCAACAGGCCGAGCGTTAGCTCGTCTGCCGCTTTTGATCTTGATCCACCCGCCCCATCGGCAGGCTGAGCGAAGGTATGCATCCGGGGATTGGCGCACAGCGCCGTTCGACACAGTCGAACCATCGCCAGGAGGTGCAGCACAGCAAACCGGAGGTCGATGCCCCCGGATGGATACCGTAGCGAAGGTACCCCGAGCCTTAGCGAGGGGCCGAACGTCAGGGGCAAAGACCTTTGGTTGCTGTGGGGCTTTCCAAAGTAACCCGCCGTCAGGGCGCAACCCTAAGCCGCCGTGACCGCAGCAACGGATATGCCCACAAAACCAAGATCAAAAGATCGCAGCCTTCGGCAGCTCCCACAGGTGTTACTCGCCATCCAGCGCATTGGGTCAGCAGGGAGTAGTCAGCATGAACAGGTCGACAGCGCAGGACGACCCGCGGAATGGCGGCGTCCGCCAGCGTCAGTGTCCACTTCAACGGCGCCCGCGCCCACTGTGTGGGGGCCAGCGGTGCGTATGTGCAGCCACCTGGGCAGCCGTGCGCCAGGCGGATTTGGCGACTACCTGAAAACCCTGGCACTCGAAGGCTGAGCCGGGCCCAGCGGCAGGCGGCGCTGTGGCAAGTTTTGCCCACTGACTTACACTGATAGACCCCTATCGCGGATCATGGCGCTCCCCGTTGCCTGGGCAGTACCTGATGATCTGAGTGAAGCCAGCATGAAAACGCTCACGACCCTGTGCACCACCCTCCTCGCTACCGGCGCTTGTGCGGTGAGCAGCCAGCGTGCCGAGGCTGACACCCTGTACAAAACCAGTTTTGATTGCGCCCCGGCCACCCTGGTGGTGGAAAAGCTGATCTGCCGCGATCCGCAACTGGCGCGGATGGACCTCGAACTGTACCGGCTGTATCGCCTGGCACTCACCGATGAACGCTCGGTGCCGCACCCGGACAAGGTCATGACCGACCAGCGCTTCTGGACCCTGGCCCGCAATCAGTGCGCCTCCACCGCCGAACCCAAGGCCTGCATCCGCCAGGCTTATGCCGAGCGGGCCCATCAGTTGCGCCAGGGCTCCGCCATCGTCCGGACCAAGGACCCGAGCCGGCTGACCGAAGGGCCACTGGCGTTTCATTGCAAGGGACTCGACGCACTGGTGGCTGCCACCTACTTCAAGGCCGGCCCGGACGTGCTCTACCTGCGCTGGGCCACGACCTCGATCACCCTCACCCAGGTACCGAGTGACGCGGGGCAGCGATACAGCAGCCAGGACGCGCGCGGTTATTACAGTTTTTCCCAGAACGGCAGCCAGGCGCTGCTGCAGCGCCCAGCCGGCGCTCCCTTGAGTTGCACCCTGGAACCCACCGGATAAGCGGGAGGACGTCATGCGCCAGATAGTCAGTAAAGAACCCTGGTGGGCGGAACCACCCCGCCAAGGGCAGGACGAGTCAGAGCTGGAATGGGGCTGGCTGGTGACTTACAGCGAAGGCGAGCCGCGGTTCGAATTCGTCAAGCAACGACCCTCCCAGGAGGAGATCCGTCACCGCAAGAGTTGTCGGATCAGCCCTCACGAATGAACACTCCGGGCCCGACACACTAGACGTCGACAATCCGCTGGAAACCGCCGAACACCATGCGCTGACCATCGAACGGCATCTGGTTGCCCTGCTCATGCACACGCGGGTCGGCCATGAAGCGGGCCATGCCGGCGTCGCGGGTTGGGCGATCGGGCCACAGAATCCAGGAAAACACCACGGTTTCGCCCTCCTGGAGATTCACCGCCAGGGGAAACGACGTCAGCTTGCCCTCGGGCACATCGTCGCCCCAGCACTCACTCACGTTCAGTGCACCAAACTCCTTGAAGATCTGCGCCATGGTCTCGGCATGGTGGCGGAACGCCTCGCGTTTGGCGGTGGGCACAGCGGCTAGAAAACCATCGACATAGGACATGCTCGGACTCCTGTTGCACATTGGCTGATGGAAGGACTCATGCACTAGTCGACTGGCCCGGCCAACGATCGACAGTGCCGGGGGGAGTCGCGACCAACGGTCACACTCCTGGGGTTTGGCGAGCAATGGAACCAAAAACCAACGTAAGCCCTACCACCTCCGTTCAGAGCCCTCTTTCCAAGCATCCACCTTGATAACGCAATTGCGCATCTCGGCTTCCTGACTGATTGGTCAAGGCAAGCAACGGAACAGAAAGTGCACTTAAGCAAGGACAACCTGGTTTCGTGACTTGCCCACAGATGTATCTGGCCAGGTCTTTACCGAGCTGACTGGCCTAAGTTCGACATATTTCGTATATCTTTTCAGCCCCCCCCCTACAGCACGCTTGAGACTCTTGTAATAGGATGTCCGGCCGACTAAAAAGAGTGAAACGTATGGCTAATCACAGCTACATGACTATTACCGGGAAAAAACAAGGTTTGATTTCCGCTGGCTGTTCCAGTCAAAATTCTATTGGAAACAAATGTCAAGCTCGCCATGAAGACGAAATCATGGTGCTGGCTTACTCTCATAATATGGCAGCTGGCAATGACGGAGGCACGTCAGGTGGCCGTGGCAAACATATGCCCGTCATTCTTACAAAAAATATTGATAAATCTACGCCTTTGTTAGCCAGCGCTCTTCATGAAGGCGAAGAAATCGATTGTAAAATTAACTTCTATCGCACCTCCCCTGCTGGCTTTCACGAAAAATATTTTACTGTGACTTTAAGTGGTGGATGTATTGCCCATTTAAGCGTTCAAGTACCGCATGCTATTCATATGGGTGACGCGCAGCCACAGGAACTCGTGGCCATTAGATATCGAGAGATTAGCTGGGTGCACCACCAAGCAAGCACAAGTGCTTATAGCTCTTGGAGTGGCGAAGGTGAGTGAGCAGTCATGTGATATTCATGATGTTGCCAAAGCAGGCTCTGACCTGGTTGCATTAGGGTGTACGATTGGCGCCTCACATTTCTATGATGGCATTACTCAGCTTCAGTTCAGCTCAGTAATTTCTAATTATGTGAACGAAGTTATAAAGGATGTTAACGATGGCATAACAAGTGCTTGGGATGGTGTGCAAGAGATAAGGGCAGAATATGCTGACCTGTCTTCCAAGGCACTTTTTTATGCTCAAAACGGCATCGGGGTTGCTGCTGGTGCCATGCAGATTGAGGTAGGCATCGCGGTTACGGGGGCTTCATACGGTATGGGAGCACCGGTAGGTGCGTTTTTTGTCGCACACGGCGTTAATAATATGTATGAAGGCGGGATGAATTTCTATAACGGTCCTGCTGTCCCAACAGCACAGGGGCCTACTAGGCGCGCCTATCAATCCTTTTTGGGGGATGATTATAAGGGGGACATGGCATATGGAACCATCGACTTGATTTTGTCTGCTGGCGGTATGATGCGACCAATACGTAAGACGGATTCAGTGCAGCTATTCAGGCGAGATCCTCTAAATTATGAGTCGGCATACCAACAAACCGGTAAGTTAGCTCTATTTTTCGAAGTCTTAGTTGATTCAATTACAATTAACTCTATGACCTCAGAAGAAAGACCTAAAACAGAAGGCAGGTAATATCGTGACGCAACGACTATGGCTACCACACCTTGCGTAGTCTGGGAACATAAAAACGTAAGCCGGCGGTGACGATGATAAGGAACACAACCCCACTGACAACCCAATAGGCTGCACCCTGTAGAGGGAGTATTTTTGTTATCCCCCACACAACAATCATTGTATAGCCCATAGAGCAGCCGATAACAACCAACCCCAGACTTACTAGATACCTGATCGTATACATACCCTATAAAACCCCTTGACCATAGCTCCACAAGCCAACATACCATAATTTCATGGAGTAAGTGCAACGCTTGAAACAAGAGGCCGAGAATCCGCCACCGGCAGAGCCCAGTCTCTAACACCAAAGGTACTCAAGCAGAAAAGCCGAGACACTGGTTTCACGAAAGTAAACTCATATCTAATCAGCCATCGCCCAGGATGCCCCCACCCAGATCAAAAAGGCGAACGACTATTCCTCACAACTCAAGAGGGTGTTCCACAGCACGATGATGTTCACCACCAGACCCAGGGCGCCGAGTTGATCCTCCTTGACCTACGCGTAGGACTTACGTTGGTTTTTGACTCCATTGCTCCCCACCCCCCGGTTTTCGGGCCAATTAACTGGAATGATTTACATCCGTTAATACTCGTTTTTGGGCTAAAGCGAATTTTTCATATTAGTTTCACTCCCCTACCACCTGCGGACTCCTACAGTGCGCGACATCATTTTCTCCTGCGATCGCAAAGTGCGGATCATTTTATTGTTGTATTAACGTTCTACAGATAAACGCTGTGGTTATGTCCCAAGCACCGAAAGTATCCGGTGAAAGTTCCACTAAACAGCCAATACGCAAGTTTGCCCTCGCCACCTAGGCCCTGCTGATGGCATCACCGCAGTCGGCAGGGACGTGGCTCGACAAGTGGACCTGGCCCTGGACGCTCTTGGGCTTGCTCACACTTGACCTGCTCAGCAGCCCGACCACCCGCACCGTGCAGACCGCACTTTACCTGTCTGCCCAAGCGGTGCCCTAACAGGACTGGCTGGTGGCCTGCGGCGATACCATGGGCGCCGAGGTGCTGGCGCACAAGACCGCGCAGCGCAATCTGGTGCTGGTCACCCACAGTGCCATCAGTGACTTCGAAGCACAGAACGGCTTCAAGAACGCCCGCTAAGCCGAATACACCAGTGCTTTGTTTGCGGCAGTGGGTTCAGATGGAAAGTTGCAGATAGTCGGTACCGTGAATGATTCGATTGGCCGAACGTGCTGAATAATCAAGTTGCAGAGCAATAGCGCACGGTACGTGGTCGACAACGGCAGTCACTCACTTCACATCCGGCACCGGTTGTCCCTCGCCTAGGTTTAGCCACGCAAGACCATCCAGCCCATTCGCACCTATAACTCACTTCAATATTCAATAATATCCTATTGTTTATTTTGGTTTTTACAGATCAAACCGATCCACCGCACGCCGGCGCTCATTGTCGTCGCGCACATCGTAGTTGGCGGTGGTCTGGATATTGCTGTGGTGCGCCAGTTTTTGCGCAATCGACAGGTCGTGTTCCTCGATCACCCGGGTGATGAATGAGCGGCGGAAGTCGTGGGGCATGATCTTCACCCCGACCTGGGTTCCGCGTTGCCGGGCAATGTAGTAGATCGCGTGCTTGGTGATCCGCTCGCGAGTGATGTGGCTGCCGCGGCGAATGCGGTTGAACAGGAAGCCATCGTCGGCCTCCCCCTCTTTGAGAAATGAACGCCGCAGTTCCAGCCAGGCTTCAAGCTTGGCAAAGGCCCAACTCGGCGCGTACTTGATCAACTGCTTGTTGCCCTTGCCCGTGACCTGCAGGCTGCGTTCGGTGAAGTCGACCTGCGCCAGGTCGAGGTTGACCGACTCCGACTTGCGCATGCCCGAACCGTACAGGATCGCAATGATCGCCGCATCGCGCAGGCCCTGGGGCCGCGGGTCGGCGGCGCACGCCGCCATCAGGTCGTGGATCAGGGTGCGCTTGAGGTTGCGGCCCTGGGACAGGCGTGTGCCGGCGATGCCTTTGACCGAGCGCATTTTCAGCAGGTGCTCGTGGCTGATCAGGCTCATGCGCCAGGCTTCGTTCATCACCCCCCGTACCGCGTTGACGTACAGGGACGAGGTGTTGGGTGCGTAGCCATCGCTGCGCAACGCCGCCACCAGCGCGATCACATCCTCGGGCTGCAACTGGTGCCAGGGGATGTCTTCCATGTTCATCTCCTCGAAACCCAGGCGGTCAGCGGCATCCTGCAAGACATAACGCAGGGTCAGCTGGCTGGAGGGTGCCAGGCGCGCCAGGTACAGGGTCAGTGGATTGGGGCGTTCAACGACGGGCGTCGGTGTGTCTGCGCTATCGGGTAAATCGAACAAACTGAAAGGACCTTTAATGAAAATGGCTCAACACAGACGGTTCATCTGTTGAGGTCTATTAATAGTCGAACGGGTTATTGAAGCTGGGTCTGACAGGCTAAACCCGCCGAAAGTTTCCGACAAAAGCCCCAGCCCTGGCCGTCCCCTGAACAATGGCTGTAAACGTCTGCGTTAAACGCTCCGTTTAGCAATTTTTAATGTCACTTCGACATTTTCGCGCTTACTCTCAACGCATCCGTATCAGGATTTGTCTGAGCCCACGCTGCCGGTGCAGCGGAAAAAAGTCAATTCATGCGCTTTTTCAGCATTGTCGGCTAAGCGTTTGATATGGATTATTTTTATTGAGTTACTCTGTGACTTTTTATTTCAGTGAAGCCGAGCTTTCCACGGAACTCGACACCCCGGTGTTCGATCCCATTGTTCCCTGACATGACTCCCAATGACGTCGAACCCGTAGTGGGCGCCATTGCACAGACCCTGGACCCAAGCCTTTGAAGCCTTATCCAATCCATTGCGTGTCGATCGTTATCCCGGTCTACAACGAAGAAGAAAGCTTGCCCGAACTGTTGCGCCGTACGGAAGCGGCTTGCCGGCAACTGCAGCAGGACTATGAGATCGTCCTGGTCGACGACGGCAGCCGCGACCGCAGCGCACAACTGCTCGAAGAGGCTGCCGCCCGCGACGGCAGCAACGTGGTGGCGGTGATTCTCAACCGCAACTATGGGCAGCACGCTGCGATCATGGCCGGTTTCGAACAGAGCAAGGGCGATGTGGTGATTACCCTCGACGCCGACCTGCAGAACCCACCGGAAGAAATTCCGCGCCTGGTGGCCCAGGCCGAGTTGGGTTACGACGTGGTGGCCACCGTGCGCACCAATCGCCAGGACTCGGCCTTGCGCCGCTACCCCTCGAAGTTGATCAACCTTGCGGTCAAGCGCTCCACCGGGGTCGCCATGAGTGACTATGGCTGCATGCTGCGAGCCTATCGACGCACCGTGGTCAACGCCATGCTGGCCTGTCGCGAGCGCAGCACCTTCATTCCGATCCTGGCCAACAGCTTTGCCCGTCACACCACCGAGATCCTGGTGCAGCACGCCGAGCGCGAGCATGGCGAGTCCAAGTACAGCACCATGCGCCTGATCAACCTGATGTTCGACCTGATCACCTGCATGACCACCACCCCACTGCGCCTGTTGAGCATCATCGGCTTCAGCATGGCGGCCCTGGGCATGCTCTTCGCCCTCACCCTGATTGTGTTGCGCCTGGCCTTTGGTGCCGGCTGGGCCGGTGACGGCATGTTCGTGCTGTTTGCCATCCTGTTTGTGTTCACCGGAGGCCAATTCATTGGCATGGGCCTGCTGGGCGAGTACCTGGGACGGATGTACGGCGATGTCAGGGCCCGGCCACGGTTTTTCATCGAAAAAGTCCTGCGCAACCAACCCGCCGCACCGGCTCCCGCTGTCACTGTCGACGGTTTGACTTCCACTTCTACTGACCAGGTTTCGCCATGAGTTCAAACGCTGTTGTTTTCGCCTATCACGACATTGGTTGCGCCGGCATCGAAGCCCTGCTCGAGGCGGGTATCCGGATTACCGCGGTGTTCACCCATGCCGACGATCCCAAGGAAAACACCTTCTATGGCTCGGTCGCGCAACTCTGTGCACGCAAGGGCATCACCGTGCACGCGCCGGACGACGTCAACCATCCATTGTGGATCGAGCGCATCGCCAAGCTCAATCCCGACTACCTGTTCTCCTTCTACTACCGCAACCTGTTGAGCGAGCCGCTGCTGGCGACCGCACGCAAGGGTGCGTTCAACCTGCATGGCTCGTTGTTGCCGGCCTACCGTGGCCGCGCCCCGGCCAACTGGGTGCTGGTCAAGGGCGAAACCCAGACCGGCGTCACCCTGCACCGCATGGTCAAGCGCGCCGACGCCGGCGCCATCGTCGCCCAGCAAGCGGTCGCCATCGAACGCAGTGACACCGCGCTGAGCCTGCACGGCAAGTTGCGCGAAGCCGCCGCCACCCTGCTGCGCGACACCTTGCCCCTGCTGATCCAGGGCAAAACCAGCGAAACCGCCCAGGACGAATCCCGCGCCACGGTGTTCGGGCGCCGCACCGCGGCGGACGGCCAACTGCTGTGGCAGCAACCGGCCGAGCGACTGTTCAACCTGGTGCGCGCCGTGACCCAGCCCTACCCCGGCGCCTTCTGCGCGGTCGGCGAGCACAAGCTGATCGTCTGGAGTGCCGAGGTGATCAAGGGCAATGCAGGACTGGCCCCTGGACGCGTGATCAGCGTCGACCCGCTGCGCATTGCCTGCGGTGAAGACTCGCTAGTCATCACCTCGGGCCAGCGCAACGACAATGGTCTGTTCCTCAGTGGCCCGCAACTGGCGGACGAACTGGGCCTGGTCGAGGGCTCCGTGCTGCGCGGCGCCGAATCGGGGCGCAGCCCACGGCGCACCCGAGTGCTGATCCTGGGCGTCAACGGTTTCATCGGCAATCACCTGTCCGAGCGCCTGCTGCGCGATGACCAGTACGAAGTCTACGGCCTGGACATCGGCTCCGACGCCATCGAGCGCCTGCGCAGCCACCCCCATTTCCACTATGTCGAAGGCGACATCAGCATTCACTCCGAGTGGATCGAGTACCACATCAAGAAATGCGACGTGGTCCTGCCACTGGTGGCCATCGCCACCCCGATCGAATACACCCGCAACCCACTGCGAGTGTTTGAACTGGACTTCGAAGAGAACCTCAAGCTGGTTCGCTACTGCGTCAAGTACAACAAGCGCGTGATCTTCCCGTCGACGTCGGAAGTCTATGGCATGTGTCAGGACCCGAATTTCGACGAAGACACCTCCAACCTGGTCGTCGGCCCCATCAACAAGCAGCGCTGGATCTACTCGGTGTCCAAGCAATTGCTGGACCGGGTGATCTGGGCCTACGGCCAGCAAGGCCTGGATTTCACCCTGTTCCGGCCGTTCAACTGGATGGGCCCGCGCCTGGATCGCCTGGACTCCGCGCGGATCGGCAGCTCCCGGGCCATTACCCAACTGATCCTCAACCTGGTGGAAGGCACGCCGATCCGCCTGTTCGACGGCGGCGAGCAGAAACGCTGCTTTACCGACATCGCCGACGGCATCGAAGCCCTGGCGCGGATCATCGACAACCGTAATGGCGTCTGCACCGGCCAGATCATCAACATCGGCAACCCGGACAACGAGGCCAGCATCCGCCAACTGGGCGAGGAACTGTTGCGCCAGTTCGAGGCCCATCCGCTGCGCGGCAACTTCCCGCCGTTCGCCGGTTTCCGCGAGGTCGAAAGCAAGGCGTTTTATGGCAACGGCTACCAGGACGTGTCGCACCGCAAGCCGAGCATCAAGAACGCCAAGCGCCTGCTGGACTGGACCCCGACCGTGCACATGCGCGAAACCATCGGCAATACGCTGGACTTCTTCCTGCGTGAGGCCATGCTCGAAATCGCGGACAAACGTTGATGCAGGCGGGCCTTCGAATCGATGTCGATACGTACCGGGGCACCCGCGAAGGTGTGCCCCGATTGCTCGACTTGCTGGATGAGGCGCAGGTCAAGGCGACGTTTTTCTTCAGCGTCGGCCCGGACAACATGGGGCGCCACCTGTGGCGCCTGATCCGCCCGCAGTTCCTCTGGAAAATGTTGCGCTCCAACGCCGCCGGCCTGTACGGCTGGGACATTCTGCTGGCGGGCACGGCCTGGCCAGGCAAGCCCATCGGCCGAGACCTTGGGCACTTGATGCGCCGGGCCGCGGACGCTGGCCATGAAATCGGCCTGCATGCCTGGGACCACCACGGCTGGCAGGCCCATGCCGGACGCTGGAGCGATGTGCAGTTGACCGAGCAGATCCGCCGTGGCGTCGACTGCCTCAGCGATATTCTCGGCCAGGCCGTGGACTGTTCGGCCGCCGCCGGCTGGCGTGCCGATGAGCGGGTGATTGGCGCCAAGCAAGGTTTCGCTTTTCGCTACAACAGCGATTGCCGTGGGCACAGCCTGTTCCGCCCGCGCCTGGCCGACGGCAGTCTCGGCACCCCACAGATTCCGGTGGACTTGCCGACGTTCGACGAAGTGGTCGGGCCGCTGGTGGCCGCCGACGGGTTCAACCCATTCATTCTGGATCGATTCAGCCCCTCGCAGCTGAACGTCTACACCATCCATGCAGAGGTAGAAGGGATTCTGATGGCTGAGCATTTCCGTCAATTGCTGGCGCAGGCGCGCACGCGCGACATCCGCTTGCAACCCTTGGGCAACTTGCTTCCCGCTACGCTGGACACGCTGCCAGCGGGCCGGGTTTTACGCGGCACGCTGGCCGGCCGTGAAGGCTGGCTGGGGGTACAAGGCGCATGAGCAGACGCTGGATATTGCCTTTATTGCTGCTGGCTTTCGGCCTGTTCTATTTGCTGCCGATGGCATCCCACGGCCTGTGGATTCCCGACGAAACCCGCTACGCGCAGATCAGCCAGGAAATGCTCCTGACCGGGAACTGGGCCTCACCGCATTTCATGGGCATCCGCTACTTCGAAAAACCGGTGGCCGGCTACTGGATGATCGCCCTGGGCCAGGCGCTGTTTGGCGACAACCTGTTTGGTGTCCGCGTGGCTTCAGCCCTGAGCACCGGCCTGAGCATCGTGCTGACCTACCTGATTGCCCGGCGCCTGTGGAACGACCCGCGCAAGAGCCTGACCTGCGCCCTGCTCTACATGAGTTTCTGCGTGGTGGTCGGCCAGGGCGGCTACGCCAACCTCGATCCGCAATTCACCTTCTGGGTCAACCTGAGCCTGGTGGGGTTGTGGCTGGCCTTTGACAGCCAGACACCTCGCGCCCGCCTGGGTTACTGGGCGCTGACCGGCCTGGCCTGTGGCATGGGCTTCATGACCAAGGGGTTTCTCGCCTGGCTGCTGCCGGTGCTGATCGCCCTGCCCTACATGGCCTGGCAAAAGCGCCTGCGCGAACTGCTGACCTACGGCGGCGTGGCCGTGGTGGTCGCGGTGCTGGTGAGCTTGCCCTGGGCGTTGGCAGTGCATGCCCAGGAGCCGGATTTCTGGAATTTTTTCTTCTGGCACGAGCACATCCGCCGGTTTGCCGGTGCCGACGCCCAGCACGCAGAACCCTGGTGGTACTACTTGCCGCTGCTGCTGGCGTTCAGCCTGCCGTGGGTGGGGTTGTTGCCGGTCGCCATCCGCCAGGCCTGGCAGAATCGGCGCCAGGCCGACATCGGCTTCCTGCTGCTGTGGCTGCTGCTGCCCCTGGCCTTCTTCAGCGTGGCCAAGGGCAAATTGCCGAGCTACATCTTCCCCTGCCTGTTGCCGCTGGCGCTGTTGATGGGCCATGCCCTGGTGGATCGCTTGAGAAACCGCCAGACCCGGGCCATTCGCGTCAACGCGGCACTGAATCTGGCGCTCGGTGGCCTGGTCCTGCTGGCGCTGGTGTACTTCCAGGTCAAGAAGCCGCTGTACAGCAACGAGCCCGAGCACCTGGCGCTGGTCAGCGTTGCGGTGATCGGTTGGCTGCTGTGCAACGCCCTGCAGGCCCTGCGTCCGTTGCAACGGTGGGCCGCCCCGGTGCTCGGCAGTTGGCTGTTCATGGCCTTGCTACCGGCCGGCCTGCCGAACTCGGTGGTGTACAACAAGACCCCGGACGCGTTCATCAATGACCACGTGCAGGAGCTCGGCCAGAGTACCCGCCTGTTGAGCAACGACCTGGGCGCCGCCTCGGCCCTGGCCTGGCGCCTCAATCGCCCGGACGTGGCGCTGTACAACACCGTAGGCGAAGTGAAATATGGTCTGGCATATCCTGACACCCTGCATCGCCGGGTGGACTTCCTCAAGGTCACGCAATGGATGACCGAAGCCCGACAGCAAGGCCAGGTGGGCGTTGTCATGCGGATCAATGGCGAGGAGCACTACGAAATCGACATGTTGCCCCAGGACTTCAAACGGTATGACCAAGGCAATCTGGTGATCCTGATTTTTCCCAAGAGTCAGCCATGAGCCTGATACTGGTAGGGCTGGCCTGCCTGCTGACCTGCCTGGGCCAGGTGGCGCAGAAATATGCGGTGGAACGCTGGCGGGACCAGCCTTCCACGCTGCTCGACAAACTGCGTTCGCCCTGGCTGTGGCTGGCGCTGGCGAGCCTGGGCCTGGGGTTGCTGGTGTGGCTGCTGGTGTTGCAACGGCTCGAGGTCGGAGTGGCCTACCCGATGCTGAGCCTGAATTTTGTCCTGATCACCCTGGTGGCCCGCTTCGTGTTCCATGAACCGATCGACCGCCGGCACTGGATCGGCGTCGCCCTGGTGATCGCCGGGGTGATTCTGCTCGGGAGGCAGCTATGAGCCTGGGTCGTGGTATCGGTTTTGCGATGGCCAGCGTGCTACTGGTCAGCACGGCCCAGTTGGGCATGCGCTGGAGCATGAGCCATCTGCCCCTGCCCGCGCAGTGGTGGGCGGCCCTGCACGACGGCACGGTCGACCCCTTCGCGGTGGCGGTGGTGCTCTGCGCCATCTTCGCCTATGGGCTGTCGATGCTGTGTTGGCTGCTGGCGCTGCGGGACCTGCCGCTGGGTCGCGCCTATTCGCTGCTGAGCATCAGCTACGCCCTGGTCTACCTGCTGGCGGCCAGCCTGCCGCTGTTCAACGAAGGCTTCAGCCTGACTCGGTCCCTGGGAGTGGCCCTGGTCATCCTCGGCGTCATCACCATCAATTCGCGCAGCAACCGCACTTCAGACCTCAGGAATGCCTCATGAAAATCAGTGTAATCGGGAGTGGCTACGTGGGCCTGGTCCAGGCTGCTGTGCTGGCCGAGGTGGGCCACGACGTGGTCTGCATGGACATCGATGAGAAGAAAATTGCGCTGCTGCAGCAAGGGCACGTGAGCATTTTCGAACCTGGGCTGGCCAGCCTGGTGCGCGAAGGCCTGGAGTCGGGACGGCTGCATTTCAGCACCGACGAACAGCTCGCCATCGAGCATTGCCAGGTGCTGTTCATTGCCGTGGGCACGCCGTCCGACGACGAGGGGGCGGCCGACCTGCGCCACGTCCTGTCGGTGGGCGATGCGGTGGCCCGCCACCGCCAGCAGCCGCTGATCCTCGCGGAGAAATCCACAGTCCCGGTGGGCACCGGCGACACCTTGCGCGCGCACATCGAACGCCAGTTGCGCGCTGCCGGGCGCAGCCTGAAATTCGATATCGTCTCCAACCCCGAGTTTCTCAAGGAAGGCTCGGCAGTCGCCGATTGTCGGCGCCCCGACCGGATCATTGTCGGCTGCGACAGCGACGAAGTCCGCGCGGTGATGCGCGACCTGTATGCGCCGTTCAACCGCAACCATGACCGCATCCTGTTCATGGACCTGCGCAGCGCCGAACTGACCAAGTACGCCGCCAACTGCATGCTCGCGACCAAGATCAGCTTCATCAACCAGATCGCCGAGCTGGCCGAACACCTGGGGGCCGACATCGAGTCGGTACGCCTGGGCATCGGCGCCGACCAACGTATCGGCTACCACTTCATCTACCCCGGCTGTGGTTATGGCGGTTCGTGTTTTCCCAAGGACATGCGCGCCTTGATCCACAGCGCCGAGCAAGCCAATTGCTCCAGCGATCTGCTGCAAGCCGTGGAAGCGATCAACGAGCGGCAAAAGCACAAGCTGTTCGAGCGGATCAAGGCGTTCTACAACGGCAACCTGGCCGGCAAGACCTTCGCCCTCTGGGGCCTGGCGTTCAAGCCCAACACCGACGATATGCGGGACGCCCCGAGTCGCGTCTTGATGGAAGCGTTGTGGGCGGCGGGCGCATCGGTCAGCGCATTCGACCCCGAAGCCATGCAAGAAACCCAGAAGCTGTACCCGAACGAGACGCGGCTGATGCTGATGGGCACGCCGGAATCGGTGCTCAAGGACGCCGACGCACTGATCGTCTGCACCGAATGGCAGCAGTTCAAGGCCCCGGACTTCGACCTGATCCAGCAGCGTCTCAAGGCCCCGGTGATTTTCGACGGGCGCAACCTGTACGACACCGAACGCCTGGCACGCAATGGTTTCAAGTACTTCCCCATGGGGCGTGGCGAGTCCTGCCATCTGCCGATGCCACAGCAGCCGTGGGCCGCTGCGGCCGCGATGGCCTAGGGGCGCGCCCATGGTGTACGCCCTGCGTCGTGCCCGAGTCGACGATGCCGATGCCCTTCCCGACATCGAGCGCTCGGCGGCCCGTCTGTTTGCCCAGGACCCCGAACTGGCGTGGTTGGTCGACGCCACAGTGATCAGTGGCCAGCAGCATCGCCAACACATCGCATCGTCCCCGTTGTGGGTGGTCGATGCGGCGGATGGGCGTGTTGTCGGCTTTCTCAGTGCCGCTGTGGCGGACAGCCAGCTACATGTCCAGGAGCTGTCGGTCAGTGGCGAGGCCCAGGGCCAGGGATTGGGTCGCCGCCTGTTGCAAGCGGCGATCGCACACGCCCGGCACCAGGGGCTTTGGGCAGTGACCCTGACCACCTTCCGTGAATTGCCCTGGAACGAGCCGTTCTATCGGCGCTGCGGTTTTGCCACCCTGCCAGCACAGCAGATCGATCCCCGCCTGCAGCAACTGCTGGACGAGGAAGCGGCTCACGGCCTGCCCCGCCATCGGCGCTGCGCCATGCGCCTGGACCTGCGTCCCTAGCGGCAAGCCGTTACCGGCTGAGCCTGTTTAAACCCCGACAATCCTGGCCGCGATCGGCGGTTACCGGTGTGTGCTGAGAGCGCACCGAGGGATTTAACATCAACATTAATGAACTTAAAGCTCATTAATATGAATTTGTCAGCCGAGGTGCAGGTCGGCACACTGTGCCGGTTCCTCCCCCAAATGTTGGAACGTTTAAAGGGCTTGCTGGAGAACCAGCCAAGCCCTTCTTTTTGCCTGCCCCTTGCCCCTGGACCGTTTTGCCCATGTTTGCTCGCTGGATTCCCGCTGCCATCAACACCCGCCCTACCGAATGGAGCCGCGCTGCCATCGGCATGTCGCTGGGCACCCTGCTGAGTGTCTGGGTCTGTGCCCAGGTCTTTGGCATGCCGGTGGCCATGCACCTGATCGGCCCCCTGGGAGCCTCGGCGGTGCTGCTGTTTGCCGTGTCATCCGGTGCCCTGGCCCAGCCCTGGTCCATCATCGGTGGCTACCTGTGCGCCACCGTCATGGCGTTGCTGGTGGCCCATGTGCTGGGACGGACCCTGGCCAGTGCTTGCCTGGCGGCCGGCCTGGGCCTGATCCTGATGTGCTGGCTGCGTTGCCTGCATCCACCGGCCGGCGCCCTGGCGCTGCTGATGGTGCTGGCGGATCCGGCAACCATCGCCCTTGACTGGCAGGCGCTGGCCCCGGTGATGCTGGGCGCATCGACCCTGCTGCTGAGCGCCCTGGGGTACAACAACCTGACCCGCATTCGTTACCCCAAGCGCCCCGCCGAGCCTGTGCCACTGATCCCGGCGGACCACCCGCCCACCGACAGCCAGACCATCACCGCCGAAGACCTGAAGGCCGCGCTGGCCGAGCTTGAGGCCTTCTTCGACGTCACCCCCGAAGACCTCGAACAGCTGATCCATGCCAGCGAGCGTCACGCCAAGCGTCGCAGCATCGGCCAGGTATTGAGCGGCCAAGGCTGAATCAGCCCAGGCTTGAGGTCTTGACCATCGCCAGTTCGGGGTGGCTGACCAGTTTGTCGATGTGCAACTCTGGGTCGTCGAACCAGACTTCGGTCAGGACCCGATAGTGTTCCATGTCGCGACAGCGCATACGCAGGCTGTAATCGAAGGCGCCGCTGATCAGTTGGCATTCCAGTACCTGCGGGCAGGCCCTGACCTTGGCTTCGAAGGCCTTTTGCGCGGCGCGGCCACTCTGGTTCGACAACGCCACCAGCACCAGCAATGACAGGCCGGGAGTCAGCTTTTTCTCATCGAGAATCGCCCCATAGCCACGAATCACTCCCAACTGCTCGAGCTTGCGCACCCGTTCAAGGCATGGCCTGGGTGTCAGGTGCACGAGTTCGGACAGCTTTTGATAGGTGATGCGCCCATCGTGGCGCAGCACCTCGATAATTGCCTGGTCGATACGATCAAGCACAATCGACAGATCGCGGATATCCGCCATGTACGTCTTGCCTCACTTCAACGGCCCGATAGAAATTACTGCAAACGCTCACGCTGTGGCCGGTCGAGAACAGTTGCAGCACCCTGCAGCTCTTCCCAGTTCCAGGTCAAACCGTTTAATCCGATTTTCAACGGTGAACTTGTACAGGAAAGACCCCTGGCCGCGCACCCCCGCCGACCTGGAACCTCTGACGCAGACGGCTTCAAATCGATCGCCAGAATGCCAACAGACGTGGCCTTCGGGGTGTCGTTGAGGGCTGCGCAAACAGCGCAGTTAGGCTGAAATCGGCCGATTCACAGCCGATTCTGTCGTGAATGCCCTGCCTGGTTAAACATATCGTCGGCGACTGTTTCGATATTGCAAAAATGCACACCGAACCTGCATTCATCACGGTTGTACATGGCAAATTTGCACTGTTACGATCGACCATCGCCCGCGCCCGGGCATTTCCATAAAAAACAATAAAAGCAGGGAGTTACCGATGACTGCTGAGGTTTTATCTGCGCAGGTAAAGGCCATGGATGCCACGCGCAACGAAGTCCTGGCCGAGGTCCGCAACCATATAGGCCACCTGACCCTCAATCGCCCCGCCGGCCTCAATGCCCTGACCCTGAACATGGTCCGCACCCTGCACCGCCAACTCGAGGCCTGGGCCCGGGATTCGCAGGTGCATGCCGTGGTGCTGCGCGGCGCCGGGGAAAAAGCCTTCTGCGCCGGCGGCGACATCCGTTCGCTGTATGACAGCTACCAGGCCGGCGACACCCTGCACGAAGATTTTTTCGTCGAGGAATATGCCCTCGACCTGGCGATTCACCAATACCGCAAACCCGTGCTGGCACTGATGGACGGTTTTGTCCTGGGCGGCGGCATGGGCCTGGTGCAAGGCGCCGACCTGCGGCTGGTCACCGAACGCAGCCGCCTGGCGATGCCGGAAGTCGGCATCGGTTATTTCCCGGACGTCGGCGGCAGCTATTTCCTGCCGCGCATCCCGGGCGAGCTGGGGATCTACCTGGGGGTCAGCGGGGTGCAGATTCGCGCCGCCGATGCACTGTATTGCGGCCTGGCCGACTGGTACCTGGCCAGTGAGCACCTGAGCGAGCTGGACCGACGCCTGGATAACCTGCAATGGCACGACACGCCGCTCAAGGACCTGCAAGGGCTGCTGGCCCAACTGGCGGTGCAGCACCTGCCCGAGCCCCCGCTGCATGCCCTGCGCCCGGCCATCGACCACTTCTTCGCCCAGCCGGATGTACCGAGCATCATCGAACAACTGCGCAGCGTGACCGTGGCCGACAGTCAACAATGGGCACTGGACACCGCCAACCTACTGCAGACCCGCTCCCCGCTGGCGATGGCGGTGACTCTGGAAATGCTCCGTCGCGGCCGTGAACTGAGCCTGGAGCGCTGCTTTGCCCTGGAGCTGCACTTGGACCGTCAATGGTTCGCCCGTGGCGACCTGATCGAAGGCGTGCGCGCCCTGCTGATCGATAAAGACAAAAATCCACGCTGGAACCCTGCCACCGTCCAGGCCCTGGACGCCGGACACGTGGCCAGTTTCTTCACAGGTTTTGAGCAAAGCGGGAGCTGATTCTCATGCACGACATCGAACTGAGCGAAGAACAAGTGATGATCCGCGACATGGCCCGGGACTTTGCCCGTGGCGAGATCGCGCCCCATGCCCAGGCCTGGGAAAAGGCCGGCTGGATCGACGACGCCCTGGTGGCGAAGATGGGCGAGCTGGGCCTGCTGGGCATGGTGGTGCCCGAGGAATGGGGCGGCACCTATGTCGACTACGTCGCCTATGCCCTGGCGGTGGAAGAGATTTCCGCCGGCGACGGCGCGACCGGGGCCTTGATGAGCATCCACAACTCGGTGGGTTGCGGGCCGGTGTTGAACTACGGCACCGAGGCACAAAAGCAGACCTGGCTGGCGGACCTGGCCAGCGGCCAGACCATCGGCTGCTTCTGCCTGACCGAACCCCAGGCCGGTTCCGAGGCGCATAACCTGCGCACGCGCGCCGAACTGCGCGATGGCCAGTGGGTGATCAACGGCGCCAAGCAGTTTGTCAGCAACGGCAAGCGGGCCAAGTTGGCAATCGTGTTTGCGGTGACTGACCCGCAGCTGGGCAAAAAAGGCCTGTCGGCGTTCCTGGTGCCCACCGATAACCCGGGCTTCATCGTTGACCGCAGCGAGCACAAGATGGGCATTCGTGCATCCGACACCTGCGCGGTGACGCTCAACAACTGCATCATCCCCGAAGCCAACCTGCTGGGTGAACGCGGCAAGGGCCTGGCGATTGCGCTGTCCAACCTCGAAGGCGGGCGCATTGGCATCGCGGCCCAGGCACTGGGCATTGCCCGCGCCGCCTTTGAAGCCGCCCTGGCCTACGCCCGCGACCGGGTGCAGTTCGACAAGCCGATCATCGAGCACCAGAGCATCGCCAACTTGCTGGCCGACATGCACACCCGGCTGAACGCCGCCCGCCTGTTGATCCTCCACGCCGCCCGCCTGCGCAGCGCCGGCAAACCCTGCCTGTCGGAGGCCTCGCAAGCCAAGCTGTTTGCCTCGGAAATGGCCGAAAAGGTCTGCTCCTCGGCGATCCAGATCCACGGCGGCTATGGTTACCTGGAAGATTATCCGGTGGAGCGCTACTACCGCGATGCGCGGATCACCCAGATCTACGAAGGTTCGAGCGAGATTCAGCGGATGGTGATTGCGCGGGAATTGAAGAACTACCTGCTGTGAAACCCTGAAAGCATCGCGGGCAGGCTCGCTCCCACCGCAAACCTGTGGAAGCGAACCTGCCCGCGATGGGGTCCATCAGCACCTTGGATTACTGACCGACAAACTCCGGCGCGCGCTTGGCGATAAACGCCGCCATGCCCTCTTTCTGGTCCTGGGTGGCGAAGGCCGCGTGGAACACCCGGCGTTCAAAACGCACGCCTTCAGACAGGCTGACTTCGAAGGCGCGGTTCACGCTCTCCTTGGTCATCATGGCAATAGGCAGTGACTTGCTGGCGATCAGGGTCGCGACTTTCAGCGCTTCATCCAGCAGTTCGTCCGACGGCACGATGCGCGCCACGATGCCGCAACGCTCGGCTTCCACGGCGTCGATCAAACGACCGCTGAGGCACATTTCCATGGCCTTGGCCTTGCCCACCGCGCGGGTCAGGCGCTGGGTGCCCCCCATGCCCGGCAAAACACCCAGGTTGATTTCCGGTTGACCGAATCGGGCGTTGTCGCCCGCCAGGATGAAGTCGCACATCAACGCCAGCTCACAACCGCCACCCAGGGCAAATCCGTTGACGGCGGCGATGATCGGTTTGCGGCGGTTGGCCACCCGGTCACTGTCGCTGAACAGGTCGTCCAGGTAGATCTGCGGGTAGGTCAGTTCGGCCATTTCCTTGATGTCGGCACCGGCGGCGAAGGCTTTCTTCGAACCGGTCAGGACAATGCAGCCGATCTGCGGGTCGGCCTCCAGGCCGTCCAGTGCATGGTTCAATTCACTGACAATCTGCGCGTTCAGGGCATTCAGCGCCTGAGGGCGATTGAGGGTGATCAGGCCGACGCGGCCCTGGATTTCCAACAGAATCGTTTCGTAACTCATGCAGGGGTTCCTTGTTCAAAGATTGCGCGAAATGACCATGCGCTGGATATCGCTGGTGCCTTCGTAGATCTGGCACACCCGCACATCGCGGTAGATACGCTCCAGCGGGAAGTCGCTCAGATAACCGTAACCGCCGAGGGTTTGCAAGGCGGACGAACAGACCTTTTCGGCCATTTCCGAAGCAAACAGCTTGGCCATCGAGGCTTCTACCAGTGCGGTCTTGCCGCTGTCACGCAGGGCGGCGGCGTAATGCACCATCTGCCGGGCGACGGCGATTTGCGTGGCCATGTCGGCCAGGCGGAAGGCTACGGCCTGATGCTCGATGATCGGCTTGCCGAAGCTTTCCCGCTCACGGGCGTAATCACGGGCGGCCTCGAAGGCGGCGCGGGCCATGCCCACCGACTGCGCGGCGATCCCGACTCGGCCGCCTTCAAGGTTGGCCAGGGCGATACGGTAACCTTCGCCCTCCTCCCCCAGCCGATTGGCCACTGGCACCTTGACGTCCTCGAACAGGATCTGACACGTGTCGGAGGCGTGCTGGCCAAGTTTGTCCTCGACCCGCGCGACCTGGTAGCCAGGTGAGTCGGTGGGCACGATAAAGGCACTGATCCCACGCTTGCCGGCGTTCGGGTCGGTCACCGCAAACACAATCACCACCCCAGCGTTCTGCCCGGAGGTGATGAACTGCTTGCAGCCGTTGAGCACATAGTGGTCGCCATTGAGCCGAGCGCGGGTTTTCAGGCCACTGGCATCGGAGCCGGCCTGGGGTTCGGTCAAGGCAAAGGCGCCGAGCATCGCCCCGCTGGCCAGTGGCGTGAGGAAACGCGCCTTCTGCTCATCGGTGCCGTACTTGAGGATGGGCACGCAGCCTACCGAGTTGTGCACGCTCATGATGGTCGAGCAGGAGCCATCGCCAGCAGCGATTTCTTCCAGGGCCATGGCGTACGCCAGGTAACCGGTGTCGCAACCGCCCCACTGTTCGGGAACCAGCATGCCGAAGAAACCCAGCTCAGCCATTTGCGCAATGGCTTCCTTGGGGAAACGGTGTTCACGATCCCACTCGGCGGCGAACGGTTTCAAACGTTCCTGGGCAAACTGCCGGGCCGCTTCGCTGATCTGTAGTTGTTCGTCATTGGGCAGCATAGGGAATCCTTAATCCAGGCATTCAACGGCCATGGCCGTGGCTTCGCCGCCGCCGATGCAGATGGCGGCCACCCCGCGTTTCAGGCCTTTGCGGCGCAGGGCCGAGAGCAGCGTGACCAGGATGCGCGCGCCCGACGCACCGATCGGATGGCCCAGGGCGCAGGCACCGCCGTGGACGTTGACCTTGCTGTGGGGAATGTCCAGCTTGGTCATGGTGACCAGGCTGACCACCGCGAAGGCTTCGTTGATTTCGAACAGATCGACTTCATCCAGCGACCAGCCGGTTTTTTTCATCAGCTGCTTGATTGCGCCCACCGGAGCCACCGGGAACAACCCCGGGGTGTCGGCAAACGCGGCGTGCCCATGAATCACCGCCAGGGGCTTGAGCCCGCGTTTTTGCGCTTCACTGCGACGCATCAGGACCAAGGCCGCGGCGCCATCGGAAATCGAACTGGAGTTGGCAGCAGTCACCGTGCCACCTTCGCGGAAGGCCGGCTTGAGGCTGGTGATTTTGTCCAGCTTGGCCTTGGGCGGTTGTTCGTCGTCGGTGATGGTTTTCTGCTCTTTGCCGACCATGACCTGCAGCGGGACGATTTCAGCCGTGAAGCTGCCGTCTTCGATCGCCTGCTGGGCGCGGGTCGTCGAGGCGATGGCAAAGGCGTCCTGGGCCTCGCGGCTGAAGCCGTGTTCCTGCGCACACTCCTCGGCAAAGGTGCCCATCAGGCGGCCCTTGTCGTAGGCGTCTTCCAGGCCATCGAGGAACATGTGGTCGATCACGCTGCCGTGGCCCATGCGGTAGCCGCTACGGGCACGGTCCAGCAGGTACGGGGCGTTGGACATGCTTTCCATGCCACCGGCCACCACCACCTCGGCGCTGCCGGCCAGCAGCATGTCGTGGGCCAGGATGGCCGCCTCCATGCCCGAACCGCACATCTTGTTCAGGGTGGTGCAGCGGGTTGACTTGTCCAGGCCCGCGCCCAATGCGGCCTGGCGAGCCGGCGCCTGGCCGAGACCGGCTGGCAGTACACAGCCGAACAGCACTTCTTCCACAGCATCGCTGCCCAGGCCCGCGCGCTCGACCGCCGCACGAATGGCGGCAGCGCCCAGTTGGGGCGCGGTCAGGCTCTTGAGGTCACCCTGGAAACCGCCCATGGGGGTGCGGACGGCGCTGACGATGACAATCGGATCGTTGTGAGTGGTCATGTTCAGGACTCCTTATTTAGCGGCCATGCGCAAGGCACCGTCGAGACGGATCACCTCACCGTTGAGCATGCTGTTTTCTATGATATGCCTGACCAGCGCCGCGTACTCGCCTGGTTTGCCCAGGCGTGGCGGGAATGGCACACCGGCGGCCAGCGAGTCGCGCACTTCCTGGGGCATGCCGGCCATCATCGGGGTTTCGAAGATGCCCGGGGCAATGGTCATCACGCGGATGCCAAAGCGCGCCAGCTCACGGGCGGCCGGCAGGGTCAGGCTGGCAATCGCCCCCTTGGAAGCGGCATAGGCGGCCTGGCCGATCTGGCCGTCGAAGGCCGCCGCCGAAGCGGTGTTGATGATCACGCCGCGCTCGCCGTCCGCATCCGGGGTGGCCTGGGCAATCGCCTCGGCGGCCAGGCGCAGCATGTTGAAGCTGCCAATCAGGTTGACGTTGATCACCTGGCTGAAACTGGCCAGGGTGTGCGGACCGTTTTTGCCAAGGATCTTTTCGCCCCGCACGATGCCGGCACAGTTGACCAGGCCGTTGAGCCCGCCGAACGCCGCCACCGTGGCCTGTACTGCGGCCTGGGCGGCCTCTTCGTTGCTGATGTCGGCGACCACGCTGTGGGCGCCGAGGCGCTCGGCCTGCGCCGCGACCGCCGCGGCGTTCATGTCCACCAGCATCACCTTGGCGCCCGCGGCGACCAGCAGTTCAGCGGTGGCCGCACCCAGCCCCGACGCACCGCCGGTGACGATAAAAACCTTGTTTTCGATCTGCATCATTGTTTCCTTGGATTCAAGCCTTGTTAACCGCAGCCTCTTGAGCCTTGGCGATTTCCTGGTTGCGCAAGATAAAGCGCTGCAATTTGCCGCTTGGGGTTTTCGGCAAGTCGCTGACAAATTCGATTTCACGGGGATAGGAGTGCGCGGCCAGGCGCTTGCGCACGTGCTGGCGCAACTCTTCGGCCAGCGCCGGCGACGCCAGGTACTGGCTGGCGAGCACGACGAAGGCCTTGACCAGTTCGGTACGCTCCGGGTCGGGCTTGCCGACCACCGCCGCCTCGATCACCGCCGGGTGCTCGATCAACGCGCTTTCAACGTCGAACGGGCCGACCCGGTAACCCGAGGTGGTGATCACGTCGTCGCTGCGACCGACGAAGCTGATGCTGCCGTCCGGGTTCAGCTCGACCGTGTCGCCGCTCAGGTAGTAGTCGCCGACAAAGGCCTTGGTCGGCGCACCGTCGTAACCGGGGAACCAGCACATCGGCGACTGGCTGCGATCGATCGCCAGGATCCCGGGCTGGCCGACGGACAATTCATTGTAGCTGTCGTCCAGCACCACGATGCGGTGGCCCGGCGAAGCAAAACCGGCGGCACCGACATGCACCGGATGTTCGAGGCCGTGGTGGTTGCACAGGACCATGCCCAGTTCGGTCTGGCCGTAATGGTCGTGGATCACCACCCCCAGGTTATCGGCAAACCAGCGGATCACTTCCGGGTTCAGCGGTTCGCCGGCGCTGCTGACGATGCGCAGCTTGCCTTTGATGCTGCGGGCGAACTCGTCACCGCCGGCAATCAGCAGGCGGTAGGCGGTCGGCGAGCCGGTGAGGTTGGTGATCCCGTATTTGTTGATCACCCGGCAAGTGCTTTCCAGGGTGAAGGGGCCGTCGTAAAAGGTGATCGGGTGCCCCATGCCCAAGGGGCCGGTCACACCAAAGTAGATGCCATAGGCCCAACCGGGATCGGCGACATTCCAGAAGGCATCTTCCGGGCGCAGGTCCACGGCGTCGCGGGTGTAGCACTGGAAGGCAACAATGGCCTTGAGCGGCACGTACAAGGCTTTCGACGGGCCGGTGGTGCCCGAGGTGAACATCAGCAGGAACGGGTCTTCACCGCTGAGCAGCACCGGTTCGCACTGGTTGGAATGATTGGCCAGTTCCGCCCAGAAACTGAAGTCACCGCGGACCAGGCCCTGGCCCTTGGCACCGGTGACCGTGACGATGGTCGGACAGTCGGGTACTTCGCTGAGTTTGGGTCGGTTCGTTGCATCGGTCACCACCACGGCCGCGCCGGAAGTGCCCAGGCGATGTTCCAGGGCCTTAGGGCCGAAGGCGGTGAACAAGGGCTGATAGACCGCGCCGATGCGCCAGGTCGCCAGTACCACGATCAGCAGTTCAACGTTACGCGGCAGCAGGCCGGCGACCTTGTCGCCTTTCTTGACGCCCTGGGACTTGAGGAAGTTGGCAAAACGCGCGGCCTTGTCCTGCAGGTCGCTGAAGGTGTAGGACGCGCTGGCGCCGTCGCGCCCCTCCCAGAACAAGGCAATGCGCCCCGGCAAGGCATGGCGGTCGCAACACTCGACACAGGCATTGAGTGCCGTCAGCGAACCGTGAAGTGCCGAATCGACCGTGTGCTGGTAGTTGAACTGTGAAGTCGCAGACAGGTAATCGCGCATTGCCAGAATCCCTTGGTGTTTTTATTGGGTTGGGGGAACCTACAAAATCCTCGAAATACTCGCCCCACGGGCGGCGCGGGACAATGGTCAAAGCCATCAAGTTGCTTGACTGCTTTGGCCAAGGGGGCGTACCGGTGAGCCGACCCTAATCCAACACCCCGGTCGGCCCAGAGGTGCAACGTCGCACACACAGTTGTGTAGATACCTATGCCGCGATAGCCATATCAGCTCGCGCGCTAAAACCGACTCAATCGGCGTCGCTGAGTATCAGGCTGCGGTAATGCCCGGGGTTGGACCCCGACCACTTGCGAAACGCCTTGTAGAACGAGCTGGTATCGGCAAAGCCCAGGCGGGCGGCGATGTCGCTGAAGCTGATGGCCGGTTCGGCCAGCCAGACGATCGCCAACTCCTTGCGCACGCTGTCTTTCAAGCCCTGGTAGGTCTGCCCTTCTTCCGCCAGGCGCCGGCGCAGGGTCGAGGCTGACATGCACAGTTGCTGCGCCAGACTTTCGGTCTCCGGCCAGGTGTGCGCCGGCAGATGTCGCAAGTCGTGCTTGATGCGACTGGCCAGGCTTTGCGGGTCGCGGTACTTGACCAGGATATTGGCCGGGGCGTGGGCCAGGAAGCGCTGCAACTCTTGCACAGTGCGCTTGAGCGGCAGGTCCAGGCAGTCGGCTGCGAAGATCATCCGGGTCCGTGGCCGGTCGAATCGCAGGTTCTCGGAAAACATCACCTTGTAGTCGTCACAGAACGGCGGCTCGGCGCAACGCAATTCAATGGCCAGGATCGGGATTCGCCGTCCCGCCAGCCAGCAGGCCACGCCGTGGACGATCATCCAGTAGGTGAAGTAGGTGAAGGCCCGGCGCGGTTGCGGGTCGTCTTCCAACAGGACGATTTCCGCCAGGCTCTGCTGGTACACCAGTTGTGCCGGCAGGCGCTCGAGCATCAGCGACAGAAAGCCCAGGCCGCTGTTCAGCCCCGCCGCCAGCGTGGGTTGGGCCATGGCGCACTGGCAGAGAAAGGCCAGGCTGCCGGATTTCAACTGGCGCGGGTCCATGCCGAAGAACTCATCGTCGCGGCGACGCGCCAGCAGGCGCCACAGCCGGGCGTAGGCGGTGGCCGGCACCCGGGCGTCCGCCACCTCCAGTAACCGCGGCTCGATACCGACCTTGAGCAGCACTTCATGACTGGCGGCACCCGGCTCACAGCTTTGCAACAGCGCTTCGCGCACCAGGTGAATGGAGATGGTGTCTTTTTCCGACATAAAGCGTGGTGACCCGGTTTTTATTTGTCGGCCATCTTAACGTACCGGCCGGCCAGTTGGCCCTCGATAAACGGCAAAAACACGCTGCGAGCCTGCTCGCGAAGAGGCCGCTATAGGCAACCTCGATGGCGCCTGACCCAGGGCCTGGGCGAGCAAGCTCGCACACAGAGCTGTATCGTTAGCCTGCTTTCCTTTATCCCAGCCGCACGCCATGATGCCGGGTACCGCCCGCCCGCGAACGAGCTCCCATGTCTGCGCAGCAAACACCCCCCGTCAGTTCCATGGCGATCACCCTGCAGATCGTCTCCATCGTGTTCTACACCTTCATTGCCTTCATCTGCATCGGTCTGCCGATTGCGGTACTGCCGGGTTATGTCCACGAACACCTGGGGTTCAGTGCGGTGGTCGCCGGGCTGACCATTGGCTCGCAGTACCTGGCCACCCTGCTCAGCCGGCCCATGGCCGGGCGCATGTGCGACAGCGTCGGCACCAAGCGGGCGATTGTCTACGGACTGCTGGGGATTCTGCTCAGCGGATTGTTAACCCTGGCCTCGACCCTGGTGCAGAGTCTGCCGCTGCTGAGCCTGGCCATCCTGATCGGTGGCCGGCTGTTGCTGGGCATTGCCCAGGGCCTGATCGGCGTCGGCACCATCAGCTGGTGCATGGGCCAGGTCGGCGCCGAACACACGGCGCGTTCGATTTCCTGGAACGGTATTGCCTCCTATGGCGCCATCGCCATCGGCGCCCCGCTCGGAGTGGTGATGATCGACGCCTGGGGGTTCGCCAGCCTGGGGATCGCCCTCGCCGTGCTGGCGGCGGCCGCCTTGCTGCTGATTCGGAATAAACCCTCGGTGCCGGTGATTCGCGGCGAGCGCCTGCCCTTCTGGTCGGTGTTCGGGCGCATCGCGCCCTTTGGTGCCAGCCTGAGCCTGGCCTCGATCGGCTACGGCACCCTGACCACCTTTATTGCCCTGTTTTATGTCAGCCGTGGCTGGACCGGCGCGGCCTACTGCCTGACGGTGTTTGGGGTGTGCTTCATTCTCGTGCGGCTGCTGTTCATCTCCTGCATCAACCGCTTCGGCGGGTACAGCTCGGCCATCGCCTGCATGAGCATCGAGACCCTGGGGCTGGCGCTGTTGTGGCTGGCCCCCTCGACGGCCGTGGCCCTGATTGGCGCCGGGCTCGCTGGGTTTGGCTTGTCGCTGGTGTATCCGGCCCTCGGCGTGGAGGCCATCAAGCAGGTGCCGAGCAGCAGCCGCGGTGCTGGCTTGAGTGCGTATGCGGTGTTCTTCGATCTGGCCCTGGCGATTGCCGGACCCTTGATGGGGGCCGTGGCGTTGAACCTGGGGTATTCGTGGATCTTCTTTGGCGCAGCGCTGTTGTCGATCAGCGGCTTGGGCCTGACCTTGCTGCTCAAACGCAGGAGCCTGCGGGGCTAGTCACTGCGTCAGGACCCATGTTCCTCGCTGACGGTCTGTAGCCCGGCGCGACTGGGTTTGCCCAGGGTGCGCGAGAAAAACGCGACCGCTTCGCTGATCAGGTTGCGGTGAATGTCCTCGCGGTCGACGCCATCGGCATCGGTACACAGGGCCGCCATGGTCACCCGTTGCTCGGCGCTGCACGGCGCCATGAACACGAAGTGCCCGGCCCCGGCCAGCAGCTTGAAGTCCGGCGCGGTCGGCAGCTTGCGCGCCAGGGCTGCCGCGTTCTTGTCCACGGCCACCAGCGTGTCGCCATCACCGCTGTAGAGCAGCACCGGCACATGCACCCCAGCCAGGGTTTGCCGGCCGAACTTCAGGCTCAGGGGCGCCATCAGCATCAAGGCGTGAACCCGTGGATCGGCCACCGGTTGCAGGTCGTCACGGTCAACGATCCGTTCACCCTGGGTGTTGCAGGCGTCGCGATCCTCCGGGCGCTCCAGGCAATAGCGGCGCAAGCGGTCGAGGTCGGGGGTGGCCCCGGACAGGATCAAGGCGGTTTCGCCGCCGGCCGAATAGCCAATCACTCCAACCTGCTCGGCATTGACGAACGGCGCCAGCAGCGGATCGGCCAGGGTGGCGGTGATGGCTTGGGAAATCTGGATCGGCCGCCCGTACAGGTTGCTCAAGGTGCCGAGGCGGCTGTGGTCCTTGGCGTTGTCGCCAGGATGAATCACCGCCACCACCACAAAACCCTTGCGGGCCAGCGCCGTGGCGAGGTCATGCAGGGCCAGGGGCGTGCCGGTGTTGCCATGGGACAACATCAGCAGCGGGAAGCGGCCGATGGCGACCCGGGCGTCCTGCGTGGCCTGGACCTGATAGCCCTCCAGCGTGCTGGGGTGCTCGATGCCCGTCGAAGGATAGAACGCAATGGCCGCCATCGGTTGCAGGTCCAGCGGGTCGCGAAAACTCATCCTGTGGAAACCAACGCTCCAATGAGGGGGGACTCCAGGCGCGGCGTGCACTGAATTCAAGCTGCCCAGCAGGCAGATCAGTAACAGTGCCCACAGACGCGACATGGCATGCCCCACCTTGTGACTCGATTGGTAGAAAAAACGTGCTCAGTGCGATGCTGGTAAGCCAACACTGCATAACCCGGGCCACACTGCGCCTGCGCCGCCGATAGCCGGACACAAAAAAACTGCGCGCCTTGATCGTTTTACGCTCGATCAAAGCGCGCAGTCCAGTGGTGGGCGCAAGCTTTACGCAGCGACGAACAGTTGCTCGCGGATGTGCGCCTGGGCATCGCTCATGGCTTTGCTGCGCACGTCATCGCCGTAGGCCAGGCCATGGGCACGGACGAACTCGATGTCGGTGATGCCCATGAAACCGAGCATGACTTTCAAGTACTCTTCATGGCCGACACCGGTCGGTTGACCGACATGCAGGCCACCGGCGGTCGACACCACCACCACTTTCTTGTTACCGCACAAGCCTTCAGGGCCGGCTTCGGTGTAGCGGAACGTCTGGCCGGCGACGGCGATGCGGTCGAACCAGGCCTTGAGTTGGGTCGGGATGGTGAAGTTGTACATCGGCGCGGCAATCACCACCGCGTCGGCGGCCAGGAATTCGGCCAGGGTCGAAGCACTCAACTCGGCTTCGTGCTGTTGCGCGGCGTTGCGCAGTTCGGCGGTGGTGCCGGCGGCGACCAAGGTCGCGGCGGAAAAATGGCTGATGGCATCGCTGGCCAGGTCGCGGTAGGTCACCTCGGTGGCCGGGTCGGCAGCTAACCAGGCCTGGACCACACCCTGGCTCAACTGACGGGAAGCGGAGTTGTCGCCGAGGATGCTCGAATCGATGTGCAGAAGTTTCATGTGGGATCTCCAAGTGAGGATCGCCACTGGGCGATCAAGTGGGGGCAATCCTACAGGCGTATCTAATAAGTGATTAGTCGGTAATAATGCGATAGTTCGCCCCACTGATAGGACAATAGAGCCCGCCATGCAAGACCTCAATGACCTCTACTATTTCGCCAAGGTGGTGGAAGCCGGTGGTTTCGCCGCGGCCGGGCGCCTGCTGGGGATCCCCAAGTCGCGCCTGTCGCGGCGCATCGCCGAGCTGGAAGAGCGCCTGGGCGCACGCCTGCTGCAGCGCACGACCCGGCAACTGAAACTGACGGCGGTGGGCGAGCGTTACTTGCGCCACTGCCAGGCCATGTTGCTGGAAGCGGAGATGGCCGACGAAGCGGTGGCCAGCATGACCAGCGAGCCGCGGGGACGCTTGCGTGTGTCGTGCCCGGTGGGCCTGGCCCATGAATACCTGCCGACGGTGATCAGCCGTTTTCTCGAGCGCTTCCCCCAGGTCCAACTGGAGATGCAACTGCTCAACCGCCGGGTCGACCTGATCACCGAAGGCATTGACGTAGCGTTGCGGGTGCGCGAGCTGGGCGATGAAGACCCCTTCCTGGTGACCCGCCGCCTGCGCCAGGCGCAAACGGTGATCGTCGCGACGCCGGCATTCCTGCGCGAGCGCCCGATCAACCACCCCGACGACCTCAGGAGTGTGCCGGTCCTGGGGGCGCTGGAAGCGGATCGCCTGGTGCATTTGCGCATGCTCGACGAGCAGGGGCACAGGTGCGACTTGAGCCTGGAGGCACGCCTGGGTATCGATGATTTTGTCGTGCGCAAGGCCTGCACCCTGGCCGGGCTGGGCTTCACCCTTTTGCCGATGCTGTATTGCGAACAGGAGCTGGCCGACGGTTCACTGGTGCAACTGCTGCCCCAATGGTCGCTGCCCGGTGGCTGGCTGCAAGCGGTCTATCCCCATCGACGCGGCGTGTTGCCGGCAGTGCGGGCCTGGATCGACCATCTGACTGAATCGTTCAAAGACTGTGGAGATCGACTGCTATGAACGCCAAGGTGATGAGCGAACAACAGGTCGCCGACTTCTGCCTGGCCCTGCCCGGGGCCCGGGAAGATTACAAATGGGGAGGCGTGCGGGTGTTTTCGGTGGCGGGCAACAAGATGTTCGCCCTGCAGAGCCTGCGGGGCGACTCATTGGCGTTCAAGGTGGACAAGGAGCTGTTCCTCGGCCACATCGACCGCCCGGGGATCGGGCCGGCGCCTTATCTGGCGCGCGCTCAGTGGATCATCATGCAGCCCCCCTACCCGCTGGGGGCTGCTGAACTGCAAGGCTTGTTGCAACGTTCCCACCAACTGGTGGTGAGCAAGTTGCCCAAGCGGGTGCAGGTCGGTTTGCGCCTTTAAAACAGGCGGAACACGCCGGCGCCGAGGAACAACTGGTCGATCCAGAACACCTGGTGCGCCAGCACGATGATCCAGAACACAACCTGGAACGACACCTTGCGGGTTTTGTGACGGAACACTTGCTGGGCAAGCAACGCCCCCGGCCAACCGCCCGCCAGCTCCACCGCGTGCAGGACGTTTTCCGGGGTACGCCAGCGCTCGGCGCGGGCCTTGCGCTTGTCACTCCAGTACAGCAGGAACGCCACGACGCTGACCACGCCGTAGGCCGCCAGCACCAGCGGCGAGCCGCCGCGCAGCCACAGCAGGCCGGAACCGAACACCGGCAAGGCACACAGGCCCAGGAAGATCAGGCCCTTGAGCCGTGGATGCTGGATGGCACTGCCATTGCTGGGTACGTTCACGCCTTGGCCGCCGCCCAGTCGATCCAGCCGAACTGCCAGGTCGCCAGGATCAACAGGCCGA
This sequence comes from Pseudomonas sp. RA_35y_Pfl2_P32, assembly GCF_963970735.1. Taxonomy (NCBI): domain Bacteria; kingdom Pseudomonadati; phylum Pseudomonadota; class Gammaproteobacteria; order Pseudomonadales; family Pseudomonadaceae; genus Pseudomonas; species Pseudomonas sp. RA_35y_Pfl2_P32. The sequence continues at coordinate 90,101 of NZ_CAXAQF010000019.1, read as the reverse complement.
AGGCAATCCGGTACCAGGCAAACGCCGCGTAGCTGTGGCTGGCGATGAACTTGAGCAGGCCTTTGACCGCGATCATCGCGAAAATGAACGCGGTGACAAAACCCACAGCAAATACCGGCAGGTCCGAGGCCTGGAACAGGTCACGGTACTTGTAGCCCGAGTAGACCGCGGCACCGACCATGGTCGGCATCGCCAGGAAGAACGAGAACTCGGTGGCCGCCTTGCGCGACAGGCCGAACAGCAGGCCGCCGATAATGGTCGAGCCGGAACGCGAGGTCCCCGGAATCATCGCCAGGCACTGGGTGAAGCCGATTTTCAGCGCGTCTTTCCAGGTGATGTCATCGACCGTCTCGGCGCGCACGCGGTGCTGGCGACGCTCGGCCCACAGCATGACGATCCCGCCCACCACCAGGGCCGTGGCCACGGTGATCGGGTTGAACAGGTAATGGTGGATCAGGTCGGCAAAAATCACCCCCAGTACCACCGCCGGCAGGAAGGCAATCAGCAGGTTAGCGGTGAAGCGTTGCGCATTGCGCTGGGTCGGCAGGCCGATGACCACGTCGAAGATCTTGCGGCGAAACTCCCAGACCACCGCGAGAATCGCACCGAGCTGGATGATGATGTTGAAAGCCATCGCCCGCTCGCCACCAAAATCGAGCAAGTCCGCCACGATAATCTGGTGCCCGGTACTGGAAATCGGCAAGAACTCGGTCAGCCCTTCTACAACCCCAAGAATCAACGCCTGTATGGCCGTCCAAAGATCCATCAATCCCCCATGAAGCAATGCCTCTGGCATGCCACGTTAAATAGTTTTTTAGTGTTCACTGCGCCCAGAGTGGCTCAATGGCGAGGCGGACAGGATCTGCCGGAACCGGCAAAAAAACCTGTGAAAAATCAGCACGGATTCAGGTTTTCCCGTGCGCGGCCGAAATCCTATCAGACATGCCCGGTCAGCGCTGCGCCGTCATAGGACTTCAGTCGCATTGGCGTAGTGGCAAAAGCATGACTGAATGCTGGCACTGGTGGATGACAAGAACAAGAACCTGGAGTGACACGCGATGAAGAGCTTGCGCAGTATGTCGATCAGCCGGCGGTTGTGGCTCATCCTGGTAGTGGCTGTGCTGATGCTCTTGACCCTGGGTCTGCTGATGCTCAAACAGATTCACGACGATCTGTATCAAGCCAAGGCAGAAAAAACCCGCCATGTGGTCGAAGCCGCCAGCGGCGTGCTGGACTACTACCGGCAACTGGAAACCGCCGGCACCCTGACCCGCGAGGCAGCCCAACAGCAGGCCCTGAGCGTGGTCCGCGGCTTGCGGTATGAGCAGAGTGACTATTTCTGGATCAATGATCTGACCCCCGTGATGGTCATGCACCCCACCAACCCCAAGCTGGACGGCCAGAACCTGTCGGCGATCAAGGACCCGGACGGCTTTGCCCTGTTCAACGAGATGGTGGCCATCGCCAAGGCCAAGGGCGCCGGTGTGGTCGACTATCGCTGGCCCAAGCCCGGCGCCAGTACCCCGGTGCAGAAAACCTCCTACATCAAACTGTTCGAACCCTGGGGCTGGGTGATTGGTTCGGGGGTCTACATCGACGACATGCAGCTCGAGTTCCGGAGCCAGGTGCGGGAAGCCTCGCTGGTGGGCCTGGGCATTGCGCTGCTGATGGCCCTGCTGGTGATGTTGATTGCCCGCAGCATTGTGCGGCCACTGCAGGAAACCGTGGACGCCATGGCCAACATCGCCAGCGGCGAAAGCGACCTGACCCGCAACCTCGACACTCACGGCCAGGATGAGGTCACCGAACTGGCCAGGCACTTCAATGCCTTCACCGCCAAACTGCGCGGGGTGATTGGCCAACTGCAGGTGTCGGCCAATGCCTTGGGCCAATCCTCTACGGACCTGGGCGATAACGCCGCGCAAGCCCAATCCCGCAGCCAGCAGCAGTCGCAACAGATGGAACTGGTGGCGACCGCCATCAATGAAGCGACCTACGGCGTGCAGGATGTCGCCAAGAACGCCGAGCACGCCGCCAGCGAAATGCGCGATGCCCAGGCGCAGGCGCAACAGGGCCAGGTCAACATTGACGGCAGCCTGCAGCAGATCGACCAACTGTCGGCCACCATTGAACAGGCGGTGCAGGTGATTCGCACCCTGGCCAGCGAAAGCACGCAGATCGGTAGCGTGCTGGAGGTGATCCGCTCCATCGCCGAGCAGACCAACCTGTTGGCCCTTAACGCCGCCATCGAAGCGGCCCGGGCCGGGGAACAGGGCCGGGGCTTTGCCGTGGTGGCCGACGAGGTGCGTCTGCTCGCGCAGCGCACGCAGAAATCCACCGCGCAGATCCAGGCGATGATCGAACGCCTGCAAAACCATTCGGAGGCGGCCGTGCAGGTTATCGGCGACAGCAGCCGCGCCTCACAACTGACCATCGAACAGGCCGGCCTGGCCGGTGCCAGCCTGCATGCCATCGGCCAGGCGCTGCACAACCTCAATGGCCTCAATGCGTCCATTGCCAGCGCCACCTTGCAGCAGGCCCATGTGGTCGAAGACATCAACCAGAACGTGACCCAGGCCGCCGGCCTGTCCCACAGCACCGCCCTGGCGGCGCAGCAATCGAGTGCGGCGAGCGTGCACCTGAAGGAACTCAGCGAACAGCTCAACGGGCTGCTCAGGCAGTTTCGGGTGTAGTGGCGCAAATCCTGTGGGAACGAGCCCTTGATTTGCGGCGCTGCGGTACAATCGGCGCCCTTTTCGACTTCCCCGAGGAACCGCCATGTCCGGGCTTGAACTGTTTGCCGCCACGCTCGGCGTGATCGCCGTCTGGCTGACGGTCAAACAGAATCCCTGGTGCTGGCCGATCGGCCTGGTCATGGTGCTGCTCTACAGCTGGATTTTTTTCGAGGTCAAACTCTATTCGGACATGCTGCTGCAGGTGATCTACGCAGGATTGCAGCTGTATGGCTGGAGGCAGTGGACGCGCGGTGGCGAAACCCACCAAGGCCGGCGGGTGACGCGCCTGGGCAGTTCCAGTGTGCTGCGCGACCTGGCCCTGGGCGCCGTCGGCAGTCTGCTGCTGGGCGCGGCGATGGCCCATTGGACCGATGCCGCCCAGCCCTGGCTGGACGCCGCATTGACCGGTTTCAGCCTGGTCGCCCAGTGGTGGATGGCGCAAAAGCGTGTGCAATGCTGGCCGTTGTGGATCGCCGTGGATGTGATCTTCGTCGGGCTGTTCCTCTATAAGGGCCTGTACCTGACGGCGGCCCTCTACGCGGTGTTCACCTTGCTGGCAGTCCAGGGTTTGCGCGAATGGCGGGCCGATCCGGCGCTGCGCACATGAAGGTGCTGGTCCTCACAGGCCCCGAGTCGAGCGGCAAAAGCTGGCTGTCGGCCGAACTGCACCGGCATTTCGGCGGGCTACTGGTGGGTGAATACGTGCGCTACTTCATCGAACAGAACCCGCGCGATACCTGCCTGGCCGACATCCCGCAGATTGCCCGGGGGCAAATCGCCTGGGAAGACAGCGCCCGTGCGCAACAGCCGGCCTTGTTGATTCTCGATACCCACTTGCTGAGCAACATGCTCTGGAGCCAGACCCTGTTTGGCGACTGCCCGCCCTGGATCGAGGAGCAATTGCTCGCCCGCCACTACGACCTGCACCTGCTGCTGTCCCCCCACGTGGTGGAATGGACCGACGACGGCCAGCGCTGCCAACCCCAATTGGGGCAACGCCTGGCCTTCTTCGACGCCACCCGGGACTGGTTGCGGTTGCACGGGCGCAGGCTGCAGATCATCGAGGGCGACTGGGCCGAACGACGGCGCCTGGCATTCGTTGCGGTAGAGCAATTGCTCCAGATTTAACCCCTGAACACCGCCTTCCCCCCCACTTCTGCCCCGGTTCCGGGGCTCAAGTGTCCATTCCTGAAACACATAAATGCGGCGCAATAGCCGGTATCAGGGGGTTCACGCTGTGGCCGCGCCCACTGTTACACGGCTGATACAGCCCGGCCACCACCCTTGTTCCAGAGCTTTTCGTCGCCTGCTGCCGCGTACTGGCGGGGTGCCCTGTCTCATGTTTGATACAGTACCGACCGGTCATCGCCCGCTTGAATCGGCAAGTCGTTGAATTCATGTGAAAAACCAAAAGCGGCACAGCTTCTGCTCTCTCCCTCACAACGCTGACAGGGCCAGTGCATAAAAGAGAAGGAGCGCCGACATGGAGCATAACGATAAAGGCTTTACCCGCCTGCTGATGTTCGGATGCGCACTGAGCTCCGTGCTCAGCTTGCCGGTCCAGGCTGAGGGTAATGGCGTCATCGTGCTTGAACGTGACGTGCAGCCCCGCGCCATCGGCAGACAACCTCTCGCCAAAGACCCCTACCCCACCACTGTCAACGCCAACCCGTCCGCACGGATAGTGCAGACCACCGGCACCGAACTGAGTGACGGCGACTTTGCAGGCGTCAACAGTGGCTACCGGGCCATCCATCAAAACGTTGTCCCCAACCCCAACAGTGGCGCCGGGATCAACGTGCTGACCAACCCCAATGGTCTGCCCGGCATGTCGGCCGGACACGGCGGCGGCAGCGGCAATGCGATCTCCGGCACCATCACTCGCTCCATCAATATCGGCCTGTCGCCTTTGACCAACATGGGGAAATGAGATGAAGCGCACTCTGATCTTCATTGCCCTGCTGGGCAGCACCTGTGCGATGGCCGACTCAGCGGTCAACGTCGTGAACAACGCGACCCTGAGCAACTCCGGGGCGAACTACAAAGGCAACATGATGATGAACCAGGCCGCCGGCGACCAGCAACAACAGGTCAACAGCCGCGCCATTGCGATCGGTACCGAGGCTTCGGCCAGCGGCACCCTGCGCCAGACCATCACCACGCCGGCCGATCGCTCGATGAACGCAAGCAGTGCCATCACTGGCAGCGCATTCAGTAATGGCAACGGCGCACTGGGTGTCAACCAGTCGGCCGGCGCCAACAATCAGATGATCAATGCCATGCGGATCAGCGTCAGCGCCGTTCCGCAAAGCATCGACGACAGCGTCCTGTCCCAACAGAACGTGGCGCTGTTACCAGACTCAGGAGCAACTGGCACTTCGCAAGGCAGTCGCCAGGTCGCTATCAGCGACCAGGCCTTCACCGGCAGCCGAGGAGTGATTCAGGTGAACCAGAGTGCAGGGGTGGGGAACCGAATGGCTAACACCCTGAGCATCCGGGTCGCTGACTGACCCAAACCGCAGTGCGATTAGAAAGTACCAACACTTAACCAACTAATAAGCACGGAGAAACACCATGAAACCTACAACAGCTCTGAAACCACTGGTTTTCGCTCTGGCAGCGGTCATGGCAATGGCGGCTCAGGCCGATGGCGGCAAACGTCATTATCCACCAAAACCACAAGGTCCAACCCTGGATCAGATCCTGTCCATCACCGCCGGTGCGGGCGCAGCGGTTATCGACCAGCAGGACAGCTCTTACAACAGCGTGCTCAATCAGGGCACCAAAAACACCTCCAAGGCCGATAGCTCGCTCAATGGCTCCAGCGGCAACATGGGCGCCAACGTTGCAGCCGGTGACGGTAACCAACAAGACAACGTTGCAGCGATCGCCACCGCCGATGAAAAATTCATCTTCGGTAGCGCTGTTGCAATCTCCAGCGCCACTCAAAACAACACCGACAACTCTGTGACCAACCGCTCCACGCAAAACCTGGCCACCGTCAACAACGTCGGTAACGGCAGCTCGGGCAACATCGGCGTCAACTCGGCCGCTGGCAACTTCAACCAACAGAAAAACAACCTGGCCATTGCCGTATCGGCCGGTCGCGTAGCCACTGCGGCTGCCGCGGCCAACCAGACCTCCACTGGCCTGGATGTCGACAACAAAGCTGATCGCGTCACCAAAGTGGTTGACCTCAAAGGCAGCTTCAAAGCCCACGGCAGCTACAAAGGCACCGGCTATGGCACCATCGAAGGAGACAAAAAAGGTCACGACGACTACAGACATGGTGGTGGCGGCAAAGACAAAGATCAGAAATTCACCTTCAAAGAACAAGGAAGTATCGAGCTGGCTGGCTACTGGACTCAGCAAGTGCTGACCAAAGATGGCTGGAAAAACCCAGTGGTGAACAACGCTTCGATGACCAACTCGATGAACGGCTTCTCGGGTAATGGCGGTACCAACGTTGCAGCCGGCGTGGGTAACCAACAAAGCAACTCGCTGTCCATCGCCGCAGGCTGCAGAGCTTGCCCAGGCGGCAACAGCTTCTAACTGCGAAGACCAAGGAAGCCCCGGCAACGGGGCTTTTCTTCAGACTCCACAAGGCGTATCGACCATGCGAGTTGCTGCCCTCTCCCTCATGCTTTGTCTGTCTGGCCTGACTCAGGCCGCACAGATGCCCGTGGCCGCGCTACCTGGCGGTGTCATGGTCTACAAGGATGTGCAAAGCCTGCGCGAGCGCAAGTTTGCCGATCTGGTTGAGCAGAAAACCGACTTCAGCTGCGGTGCTGCCACACTGGCGACCATCCTGCGCCAGGCCTATTGGCTGGATGTCGATGAAGAGCACATCATCAAAGGCATGCTGGTCAATGCAGACCAGGATCTGGTGCGTACCCAGGGCTTTTCCATGCTGGACATGAAGCGCTACATCGAAAGTATCGGTATGCGTGCCCGGGGTTATCGTATCCCTCCCGAGAAACTGGAAGCGGTGTCGATCCCGGTGGTGGTTCTGATGGATGTTCGCGGCTACAAGCACTTCGTGGTACTGCAGCGGGCCGATAAAGACTGGGTGTACATCGGTGATCCGGTCCTGGGCCATAAACGCTACTCCCACGATGATTTTGTCAACGGTTGGAACGGCATTGTGTTTGCCATCATCGGCCCCGGCTACGACAAGGCCAACGCCTTGCTCGATCCACCGACGCCGCTGACCGCCAAGAACAAGCTGGATAACTTCAACCCTGTCAAAGATGCCGAACTGATGGATTTCGGGTTTATTCAGAGCGATTTCTTCTAGGCGCTCAAAAAAGATAAAGGAGCAGATGGACGCTCCAGGAGCCGAAGATGAAAACTTCACATTGGGTGGTCGCCGCTTGCTTGGCTGCGAGCTTTCCGACGCTCGCCCACGCAGGTTTCAAACCGATCGAGATCAAAGACTCGGAACTCTCCGAGTTGCGCGGTCGTTACGTCATGCCGGGGCGAATCATCAGCTTTGGCGTGGTCATGAGCAGCACCTGGCGCAATGCCAGTGGCGATATCATCGGGGCCTCCACCTCGATGCAGATTCAAGCGTCCACGGTCAAACCGCAGTTTTATGTCTCCACGGTCAATGAACCGGGTTCGGGTGGTCAAGGTAACTCCCATCCCCAGGGCACCGGCAACATCTATGGCGGTGCAGCCTTGAACAATACCCAAGGTATTACCCAAAGCGTGCGCGCAGCAGGCGATGGCAACACCGCCTACAACAATGTCGCGATCGACGTGAGAGAAGCGTCCAGCGCCCCGACCGCACTCACCCCTCCTCCTGGCAGCCAGGTGTTGACCGCCGGTAACACCATCAATGCCAGCAACGCCGCAGGGTCCATCGCCATATCGGCAAACAGCGGCGGTATCCAGATGGCCATCGCGGCCAACAATAACCAGGGCAGCGCCCTGCAACAGGTCGCCCAGGGTGGCTTGCTGCAAAACACTCGCCTGTTGGGCAGCAGCAACATGGTTAGCAACCTGACTCAGCTCAACGTGGTACTCAATAACAATGGCCCAAGTCCTGGCGCTTTGGATTGCAACCTGAGTCAACTCAAAGGCCTACGCAACATGGGATATTGAACTACGCTGACTTTCGACCATTGGGCTCAAAGGGACGGCTTATTTCATGTATCGATCGGTGTCACTACGCACGGTTGTATGTCTGAGTACTCTATTTCCTGCAGCACTGCTGCACGCTGCGCCTGATCCGGCAGTAGAGTCCCTTAAACAGGAACTTCTGGAACTCAAGCAACGCTACGAAGTCCAGCAAAAGGCCCTGGCGGTACTCGAGCAACGAGTCCGCCAGGTTGAGGAGCAACCGGCCGAGCCGCCCCCCAAACGGTTGGCCAAATCGCCCGCCGACATGCGCGGCAACACCCAGGTCGCCGGTACAGGCGCCGGGGCAGCCTCAGGCGGAGCCGCCGGGGGCGGGGGCGTCAAGGGCAGTTCCTACGGCCAGTCGCTGGCAGACGACACCCAGCCAGCACAGAGTGTGTCGAACCTCTATGACGAAGCCAGTGGCTTCTTCGGGGGCGGCAAGTTCAGCGTCGAAACCGGCGTGACCTATGCCCGCTATGACACACGCACCTTGATCCTCAACGGCTTCCTGGCCCTGGACTCGATTTTCCTGGGCAACATCAACCTGGACCGAATCAAGGCCGACAACTGGACCTTCGACGTGACCGGTCGCTATAACCTGAACAATCGTTGGCAATTCGACCTCAACGTGCCGGTGGTCTATCGCGAGTCGACCTACCAGTCCGGCGGTGCCTCGGGCGGTGCGGCGAACGTGACATCCGAGGAAACCGTGACCCAGGATCCGACCATCGGTGACGTCAACTTCGGTGTCGCCTACAAGTTCCTCGACGAGTCGGTCAGCTCTCCGGATGCGGTGTTTACCCTGCGCGTCAAGGCGCCGACCGGCAAGGAGCCATTCGGCATCAAGCTGCGCCAGGTCGACAGCAACAACAACCTGTTCGTCCCGGATGACCTGCCAACCGGTAACGGTGTCTGGTCGATCACCCCGGGGGTCTCCCTGGTCAAGACGTTCGATCCGGCCGTACTGTTCGGTTCCCTGTCCTATACCCACAACCTGGAGGAATCGTTTGACGACATCAGCTCTACTGTCAACGTCGATACACCGGGTAAAGTCCGTTTGGGTGACAGCTTCCAGATTGGCGCCGGTATCGCCTTTGCCCTGAACGAAAAAATGAGTATGTCGTTCTCGGTCTCCGACCTGGTGCAAAAAAAGAGCAAGCTCAAGCCTGATGGTGGTGACTGGCAATCGGTCACCTCCAGCGACGCCAACGCCGGCTACTTCAACGTCGGCATGACGGTGGCCGCCAGCGACAACCTGACGATCGTGCCCAACCTGTCGATCGGCCTCACCGACGATGCGCCGGACTTCACCTTCAGCCTGAAATTCCCTTACTACTTCTAACCCCCCACAAACGCCAAGGCCCGCTGCGAGCTACCTCGCAGCGGGCCTTGGCGTTTCACCGCGCCCTAGCGGATCTGGTGCTTGTGCAGCAAGCGGTAGAACGTTGGCCGGGACACCCCCAGCACCCGGGCCGCGACACTGAGGTTATCGCTGTGCCGGTTCAACACATCACACAAGGCCTGGCGTTCGGCACGGGTCTTGTAGTCCTCGAGCGTGCCCATGGGCGTGGCGATCGCCTGATGGCTGATCAACCCCAGGTCCCGGGCCTCGATCTGCCGGCCTTCGGCCAGCACCAGGCCACGACGCACCCGGTTGGCCAGTTCACGAACATTGCCCGGCCAGTCGTGCTTGCCCATGGCCACCAGGGCGTCCTCGCTGAAACTGCGGGGCCGGCGTCCGGTTTCCTGGCTATAGAAGTGGGAGAAATGGTTGGCCAGCATCGACAAGTCACCATGGCGCTCACGCAAAGGTGCGGTGACGACTTGCAGGACGTTGAGCCGGTAATACAGGTCTTCACGAAAGCGCTTGGCCTCGATGGCTGACTCAAGGTCGACGTGCGTGGCCGCCAGCACCCGCACATCCACCGGTATCGGCTGACTGCCGCCTACCCGCTCAATGTGTTTCTCCTGGAGGAAGCGCAGCAGGTTGGCTTGCAGTTCCAGCGGCAGATCGCCGATTTCGTCAAGAAACAGCGTACCGCCGTGCGCGGCCTCGATGCGCCCGATCTTGCGCTGATGGGCGCCGGTAAAGGCCCCCTTCTCATGGCCAAACAGTTCGGACTGGATCAGGTGTTCGGGGATTGCCCCGCAGTTGATCGCCACAAAGGGCTTGCTGTGGCGTTGCGACTGGCGGTGCAGGGTTCTGGCCACCAGTTCCTTGCCGGTGCCGCTTTCGCCCCGGATCAACACCGGGGACTCGGTCGGCGCCAGCTTGCTGAGCAGTTTGCGCAACTCCCGAATCGGCTTGCTGTCGCCCAGCAGCTCGTGTGCCGGCTGGTCGACATGAATCGTGCCCTGGCCGCGCAAACGCGCCATGCCAAAGGCCCGGCCCAGGGTGACCTGGACCCTGGAGACGTCGAACGGCAAGGTATGAAAGTCGAAAAACCATTCGCAGACAAAATCGCCGACGTTCTGCAGGCGCAGCACTTCCTGGTTCAACACTGCAATCCATTCGGTGCCACTGCGGCTGATGAGGTCCTTGACCGCCTCGGGCCGCTCCAGGTGAAAAGGTTGCAGGCGCAGCAGGCCGACGTCGCAACTGCGGTCGACGGCGCTTTCCAGGCTACAGCTGTCGACATCCCAGCCGATGGCACGCAGACCGGGCAACAATTGGTGGCAATCGTCACAGGGATCCACCACCAATAGACGGCGTAACGCAGGGGTTTCGAGCATGACTGTTCCTTGGCGCCAAATTATGGAAAAGTTATTAGAAACAGTCGTTTGGCAGACCTGGGTGTAACATTAGCAAGAACTTGACAGGGTCTTGTATCGTTTAACTATAAGGTTAATGACGTTTTAGTTATAAGAACAAGTTACTTAGCAACCTATCGAGCGCCCACCTTTCATTCAGCTTTCAAAGTGCCCGTTCAACCCTGACATATGAAATAAAGTTTAAATTTCTTTCAATTATGTGTGACCTGCCCGGTGGTTGCGCGCATCAGTACAAGTAACCAGCCGAACGGTAAGCCCAACCGACGGCACATCACTTGATTGGGCACTACGAGAGAAGACCCCATGAACGCCCCGCTCCGTCTCAACGAAGCTCTTTTGATTGCCGACCACGCATTTACACCTTACCAATGCGTGGCCTGGGCTCCACAGGATGGCACCGGCGAACTGACGCTGACCGTGATCGACCGTACCAGCACCCCGATCGAACGCAAGCAAGTGCCGTGCAGCATCTACACCGACCCGGTGCAGCTCGAGACCCTGCTCAAGCAGGCCCGTGCCGAACTGAGCGAAGAAGGTTACCAGTTGCAATCCTGGACCATGCCGCAATAAAACAATGTGCGGGTCACTCTGGGGTGACCCGCCGGTTTATCGAAACAACTTCCTGCCCCTGCCGTCCTCTCGGTCGAGCCCGTGTTAGTTGGCCCGGAAAACTTCGGCTAATTGACGATCAACGGTCGATTTTCATCGTTAATCCTAACTTCGGTTCGCAAAGACACTGTTCTGGCACATTACGCCCCTACGCCTGTAATTTCTGACAGTTGTGCATTATTTGAATCAGCGCTTGAATGGCTTCTTGATCACATCCACCTCTTCAGCTCTGGATCAGGTCGACTCGCAAGGAAAAGCCTGGGTCGATTTCACCGGGAGCCTGTGGAGCCTGGCCAATGACGTTACCGTCGATGCCCAGGGGCGATTGCTGGTCGCGGCCAAGGTTGGCCTGGACCACGGCTGCCACTTCGGCCTGGCCCGCCTGCACCCGGACGGCTCGCCGGACTTGAGCTTCGGTACCCATGGCAGCCTGGTCGGACAATTCGAGCCAGGCCGGGAGTCCACCGGCGGCAAGGTGCATGCCCTGGCCGACGGACGCATCCTGCTGTCCGGCCTGGTGTATGAAAGCCCCCACCGCTCCCTCCCCACCCTCGCCCTGTTCGACCAACAGGGTCGCCCTGACCTTGCGTTCGGCGACCACGGCGTGCAGGTTGTGCGCCTGCCGGGCAACCTGTCCCTGGGCTTGCGTGACGCCTGGCTACCTCCCGGCGTACCCGGTGCCGAAGCCTGCGACGTTCAGGTACAGGCCGACGGGCGGATCCTGCTATTGGCCAATCACCATTACGAGTTTGCCGATCACGTCGGCATCCTGATCCGCCTGGAGCCGAACGGCAGACTGGACACCTCGTTCAATGGACGAGGTTTTGTCATGGTCCGCCATTTGCTGCTCAACACCTGGCTGTCCAGCATCCTGGTGCAGCAGGACGGCTCCATTGTGGTCGCCGGCTCCATCGACCTGCCCCAGGAAGGTTTGCTGGCACGTATTGATAAGGATGGCCACCTCGATAGCAGTTTTGCCGAACACGGCTTCCTGAGTTTCTCTGCCCAGGGACGCAGTGCCCAGCTCAGCCGGGTGGTGGAACACCCGGACGGCCATCTGCTGTGCTTTGGCAGCAGCCGCGACCCGATGCACTGCCTGTCCCTGAACGTACGCCACGATGGCCATCCCGACACCCGGTACAACGGGGGCCAGGCCCGTCTCACGCAGATCGCCCAAACCCCCAGCCAATGGACGGCGGCAGCCACCTGTGCGGATGGCCGGGCGCTCAGCGTGGGCGCCACCATTGGCGGCGTCGAGGCGGATTTCCTGATTGCCCGCCACCTGGCCGATGGTCGGCCGGATGTCGACTTCGGTGAAGGCAACGGCTGGGTCCGCACCCGCCTGGGACGCAGCCTGGACACCGCGACCTCACTGGTGGTGCAGGCGGATGAAGGTATCGTGGTCGGCGGCTACTCGCTGGACGGGCACTATCGGGCCGTGCTGGTGCGCTATCGAGGCTGATTCCGGGTGCCCGCCATCAACAGGTTAGCCCAGGCTGTGCCACACCCGCCCGTCGCGTGCCAGCAGTTCGTCGGCGGCGCTCGGGCCGTCGGTACCGGCGGCATAGGCCTGGACGCTGGCATCTTCTTGCCAGGCATCGAGGAAGGGTTGCACCGCGCGCCAGCCGTTCTCGATGTTGTCGGCGCGCTGGAACAAGGTCTGGTCGCCGGTCAGGCAGTCATAGATCAAGGTTTCGTAGCCCGTGGAGGGCTGCATTTCGAAGAAATCCTTGTAGGCAAACCCCAGTTCGATGTTGGCCATGTCCAGCGCCGGGCCCGGACGCTTGGCCAGCAAGTCGAACCACATGCCTTCATTGGGCTGGATCTGAATTCTCAGGTAAGTCGGTTGTAGCTCATCGACTTCCGTATCGCGAAACTGCGCATAGGGCGCAGGCTTGAAGCAAATGGCAATTTCGGTATCGCGCACACTCATGCGCTTGCCGGTACGCAGGTAGAACGGCACGCCGACCCATCGCCAGTTGTCGATCATCACTTTGAGCGCCACGAAGGTTTCCGTGTTGCTGTCGGGCGCCACCTTGGGCTCCTCGCGATAACCGGCCACCGGCTGGCCGCCGCTGTCTCCCGCGCTGTACTGGCCACGTACCGAGTTGGCACGCGCCTCAGCCGTGGACCAGGGACGAATCGCCCCCACCACCTTGGCCTTTTCGCCACGCACCGCATCGGCGCCAAACGCCGCCGGCGGCTCCATGGCAACCATGGCCAGCAGTTGGAACAGGTGATTGGGCACCATGTCGCGCAAGGCGCCAGTGTGCTCGTAAAAACTGCCACGGGTCTCAACACCGACGGTTTCCGCGGCGGTGATCTGTACGTGGTCGATGTAATGATTGTTCCAGAACGCTTCGAACAGGCTATTGGAGAACCGGCTGACCAGAATGTTCTGCACGGTTTCCTTGCCCAGGTAATGGTCGATCCGGTAGATCTGCTTTTCCGTCATCACCTTGAGCAGGCACGCATTCAAGGATTCGGCGGTGTGCAGGTCGGAACCGAAGGGCTTTTCGATCACCACCCGGCGGAAGGCCTCTTGGCTCTCCTCCAGCAGCCCGGCCGAACCGAGTTGGCGCACCACTTCGCTGAAGAAACGCGGCGCGGTGGCCAGGTAGAACACCGCATTGCCTGTGCCGCTCTCGGCGATTTTCGTCGCCAGCGCCTGGTAGGTGCCGGCGTCGAGAAAGTCACCCTGGACGTAGCTGATGCCCTTGGCCAGCTTGGCCCAGAGCGCCGGGTCCAGGGAGTCATGGCCGTTGCCGACCTTGCTCGCCGCCTCGTTGCGGATGAAGTCTTCGAGTTTTTTCGCGAAGTCGACATCGCTGATGGCATTGTGATCCACCCCGATGATCCGCAAGCCGTCCCCCAACAACCCGTCGCGACTGAGGTTGTACAGCGCCGGCATCAGCAAGCGCTTGACCAGATCGCCATGGGCACCGAACAGAAACAGCGTGGTCGGCGGTGCGGGTTGTGCCTTGGACTTCTTGCGGATCGAGGTCATTTTTTCGGGGTCTCGACGTGGCCACCGAAACCGAAGCGCTGGGCCGACAGGATCTTGTCACCGTACACACCCTGCTGGCGCGAGCGATAACGGGAGAACAGCGAGCTCGACAACACCGGTACCGGTACCGCCTGCTCCATGGCCGCCTCGATGGTCCAGCGGCCTTCACCGCTGTCGGCCACGGAACCGGAGTAACCCTCAAGCTTCGGATCGCTGGCCAGCGCATCGGCGGTCAGGTCCAGCAGCCACGACGAGACGACGCTGCCACGACGCCAGACCTCTGCGATATCGGCGACGTTCAGGTCAAACCGCTGGTCTTCCGGCAGGATTTCCGAGGATTTGGTCTTGAGGATGTCGAAGCCTTCGGCAAACGCCTGCATCATCCCGTATTCGATACCGTTGTGAATCATCTTCACGAAGTGCCCGGAACCGGCAGGGCCGGCGTGGATGTAACCGCGCTCGGCACGGTCATCGTCCGACACCCGGTCCTTGGTCCGCGGGATATCGCCCATGCCCGGGGCCAGGGCCTCGAACAACGGGTCCAGGCGTTTTACTTCCTCGGTGTCGCCGCCGATCATCATGCAGTAGCCACGCTCCAGGCCCCACACGCCGCCGGAGGTGCCGACGTCGATGTACTTCAGGCCTTTTTGCGCCAGGCTCTTGGCACGACGGATATCGTCCTTATAGAAGGTGTTGCCGCCGTCGATGATCACGTCACCGGCTTCGAGCAATTCACTGAGGGTGTCGATGGTGTCTTCGGTCGGTGCGCCAGCCGGCAGCATGACCCACACTGCACGCGGCTTGGCCAGGCCGGCCACCAGTGCCGGCAGGTCGGCAACGCCGGTCGCGCCTTCTTGAGCCAGGGTGTCAACGAACGCGGTGTTGCGGTCATAGACCACAGTGCTATGCCCGTTGAGCATCAGGCGCCGTGCAATGTTGCCGCCCATGCGGCCCAGTCCAATGATCCCTAATTGCATGTGCTGATGCTCCTTACTGCGAAAAAATGGTGTGCCAAAAGTCGATAGCGCCCCGGGCCCGGTCAAGCTTAGTCCAGTGCGCTGTTACATAGTTTCCGGGCATTTTGCCTGAACTATAGGGATAACGTCCCAAACGATGGCGAAGACACAGGGACAGCGCAAAATAAAAAAGTTCCATTCGAAGGCAAAAGAAACCAGAATCGCCGTCGAAAGTGGCTCCGCGCGCGTTTTCCCGCACCGGACCACCGTTGTCAGACACCATTTGCGAGGTGAGCAATGGGCACAGTAGCAAACGCACTGCCTGCACAAACCCTGTACGTTACCGTTCGACGTGACGAACTGCGCCAACTCAAGGCCGACCGCGAGCAGTTGCTCGAACAGGTTGCCCAGTTGCGCTTGCAGTTGGCCCAGGCGCAATTGCCCGAGCCTTCACTGACGCGCTGAACCGCCTTGCGCCCCGCCGACGAAAACTAACAATTTTTTCACATTAGCCTAAGGATACTTCGCCGTTTAAGTACGCCGCTCGCGCGCGCGTGAACCGCTGATGCCTGGACTTGCGCCAGTATCAGCAGTGATTAATCGGCTGGAGCGCTGAATGGCAATGTTTAAACGCAGCAGTACGCCAGCAAAAGGGTTTGATTGGGCAGGCTTGGGCTGGCTGTTCCTGTTCTTCTGGTATTTTTCCGGCATCACCCAACTACTGATCCTGTTGACCGGCACCTCGGGGTTCACCGGTTTCCGTCAGGCCTTCGTCATGAGCGCCATCTGGCTCGCGCCCATGCTGCTGTTTCCAGCCCGCACCCGCCTGCTCGCGGCGGTGATCGGTGTCGTGCTCTGGGCCTGTTCGATGGCCAGCCTGGGCTACTTCTTCATCTATCAGCAGGAATTCTCGCAAAGCGTCATCTTCATCATGTTCGAGTCGAACGTCTCGGAAGCCGGCGAGTACATGACGCAGTACTTTGCCTGGTGGATGGTGGCCGCGTTCCTCGCCCACACCGCCGTGGCCCTGTTCCTCTGGACCCGCCTGCGTCCGGTCTACCTGCCGCGCGGCAAGGCCGTGCTGGCAGCCACCGCAATCCTGGTCGCGGTCATCGGCTACCCACTGGTCAAACAGACTGCGCGCACCGGCAGCCTGGCCGCCGGCTACGAAAAATTCGAAACCCGAATCGAACCGGCAGTGCCCTGGCAGATGCTGGTTGCCTATCGCCGCTACGGCGAAACCCTGGCCAGCATGCAGGGCATGCTCGACAACGCCAGCCAGGTCCCACCGCTGCACAACTTCAAGGACTCGCTGGCCGGCCAGCCCGCGACCCTGGTCCTGGTGATCGGTGAGTCGACCAACCGCCAGCGCATGAGCCTGTACGGCTACCCGCGGCAAACCACCCCGGAACTGGACAAGCTCAAGGATCAACTGGCGGTATTCGACAACGTCATCACCCCGCGCCCCTACACCATCGAGGCGCTGCAACAAGTACTGACCTTCGCCGACGAAGAAAACCCGGACCTGTACCTCAAGACGCCATCGCTGGTCAGCGTGATGAAACAGGCCGGCTACAAGACCTACTGGATCACCAACCAGCAGACCATGACCAAGCGCAACACCATGCTCACCACGTTCTCCGAGCAGGCGGATGAGCAGGTCTACCTGAACAACAACCGCAACCAGAACGCCCGCCAGTACGACGGCGATGTACTGGAGCCGTTCACCAAGGCCCTGGCCGACAGTGCGCCGCGCAAATTCATCGTGGTGCACCTGCTGGGTACCCACATGAGCTACCAATACCGCTATCCATCGACCTACGACACCTTCAAGGATCGCCAGGGCGTACCGCCCGGGGTCAGTGACGATCAACTGCCGACCTACAACAGCTACGACAACGCGGTGCGTTACAACGACTTCGTAGTCTCCAGCTTGATCAAGGACTACGCCAGGACCGACCCGAACGGTTTCTTGCTGTACCTCTCCGACCATGGCGAAGACGTGTTCGACTCGGCGGGCCACAACACCCTGGGCCGTAACGAAGCCAAACCCACTGCGCCCATGTACACCATTCCGTTCATGGCCTGGGCCTCGCCGAAATGGCGGGCAACCCACGACTGGGATTTCACCGGCGACTTGCAGCGGCCCTACAGCAGCTCGCACTTGATCCATACCTGGGCTGACCTGGCCGGCTTGAGTTTCGACGAACTGGACCACAGCAAGAGCCTGGTCAGCGACCGCTTCAAGGCGCGCCCGCTGTTGATCGGCAACCCTTACGAGAGTGAGCAGAAGGCGCTGCTCGACTTCAGCCTGATGAAACCCAAGGCGCCTACCGCGGCCGTCGTCACACAATAAATATCCCCTGCGGGGGCCGGTCCCGGCCCCCGTCGTGTTGCTGGCGATGTGCCTCCCCCGCACCCTCCTCCCGAAGAAATATATTAATAATTATTCGCATTTGAACTAAATTTTCTGATCCTCCTTCGTCTTTGAGCCAACGGAATTTTTCCATCGAAGACAAGGAGTCGGCTGCGATGTTCGCGCCTATTACCCGTTCCATGACCTTGACCCTGGGCCTGTGCAGTCTCGCCCTGTGCCCTACCGCCCATGCGGACACCGAGCCGGATAAACAGCAGGAGCCTGCTGCCAAGGCGCTCGAGCTGGATACCACCAACGTCAATGCGCTGGGCCTGGGCACCACCACTGAAAACACCGACGCCTACACCACCGGTGCAATGAGCACGGCGACGCGGCTCAATCTCTCCATCAAGGAAACCCCGCAGTCGGTCTCGGTGGTCACCCGTCAGCAGATGGACGACTTCAAGCTCACCACCCTGTCCGAGGCCATGAGCCAGACCACTGGCGTGGTGGTCCAGCACAACGACTCCGACCGGGTCAGCTATTCCTCGCGCGGCTACTCGATCAACAACTTCCAGATCGATGGCATGCTCAACACCTTCGGGCGCATGAAGTCCGACTCGGACACCATCATCTACGACCGCATCGAAGTGGTCCGCGGCGCCACCGGCCTGACCACCGGCGCGGGCGATCCGTCGGCCACCATCAACATGGTGCGCAAGCGCCCGACCGCCCAATGGGAAGCCAAGACCGGCGTCAGCGGCGGCAGCTATGACGATTACTACAGCTACGTCGATGTCGGTGGCCCGCTGGCATTCGACGGCCGCCTGCGTGGCCGCAGCGTGCTGGCCTACCGTGACAGCCAATCGTTCCGCGACCACTACCAGCTGCAACGGGAAGTCGGCTACGGGATCCTCGAAGCGGACCTCACCGACGACACCGTGCTGGCGGTGGGTTACGACTATCAGGACAAGCAGGTCCAGGGCACGTCCTGGGGCACGGTGCCGTATTGGAAGTCCAACGGCGACAAGGCCAACCTGCCGCGCTCAACCAACATGGCGACCCAATGGAGCTCCTGGCCCCTGAAGGACAAGACCGCCTTCGCCAATCTCGATCAGAACCTGGGCAATGGCTGGCGCATGAAGGGCGCCTATACCTACCGGGAGAGTGACACCGACGGCAAGGTCTACTACGGCGGTGGCGGCTTCCCCAACGACGACCGCAGCGGCATGGTTGCCTACCGCAGCCACATGAAGGGCGAGCAGAAGATGGAAGTCTATGACTTCAACTTCGCTGGCCCCTACCCGTTGCTCGGGCGCGAGCACGAGTTGATGGTCGGCTATGGCGAAGCCGAGCGCAGCGCGTCCAACCCGTACCTGGTGTCTTCGCCGACCCCGCCGGGCTACGACAACATCGCCGACTGGAAGTACATGGGCAACATCGCCAAGTTCCGCGACACCGACACCGGTATCGAAGGCTCGAACGACAGCACCAAGCAAAAAGCCGGTTACCTGGCCACCCGCCTGAGCCTGGCCGAGCAGTGGCATGCGGTCCTGGGCAGCCGGTATGGCAGCTGGAAAACCGACAGCAACGCCTACACCTTCAACGACCAGTACCAGCGCACCGGCAACGATCACAGCAGCCAGACGCAAAACGACGTGTTCACCCCCTACGCCGGCTTGCTGTACGACATCACCCCCGAGTACACGGCTTATGTCAGCTACACCGACATCTTCAAGCCGCAGACCGAGCGTGATTCGAGCCGCAAGTACCTGGACCCTATCGTCGGCCAGAACTATGAACTGGGGCTCAAGGGCAGCTTGCTCGATGAGCGTCTGAACGTTGCCACGGCGGTGTTCTGGAGCAAGCAGGACAACGTCGCCGAACTGGATGACTCGGTGCGACCGGACCCGACCACCGGTGAAGACTTCTACAAGTCCGGCGGCAAGGGCAACAAGGTCAACGGCTTCGAGGCCGAGGTATCGGGTGAGGTAATGCCGGGCTGGAACATGACAGCCGGCTACACCTACACCCACTCAAAAAACGGTGAAGGTGAGCGCAACAACACCAACCAGCCGTTGAACATGCTGCGCATCTCGACGGCTTATCGCCTGCCGGGTGAATGGAGTGCGTTGACGGTGGGTGGCGCGGTGAACTGGCAGAGCGACATCTACGAATTCGCCAGCCGCCCTGTCGGGCGCGATGCCGATGGCGACATCGTGACCAAGGAAACCCGGATCAACCAGAACAACTACTCGGTGGTCAAGCTGATGTCGCGCTACGAGTTCGACAAGCACCTCACCGCCTCGTTGAACGTCGACAACCTGTTCGACGAGAAGTACTACGACAACGTTGGCTTCTACAACGGCGTGTTCTGGGGTGACCCACGCACCGTCACCTTGAGCCTGGACTACAAACTCTAACCCACAGCCCTGTAGGAGCGAGCCGGGCTTCGTTCCTACAGGGCGGGAGAGGGTTTACAGGGGTTTGATCCAGAACAGCATCCGCCCGTGCTCCGGGTCGAACATGCCGGGGGCAAAGCCAAACTTGTCATACGCCGCCTGGGCAACGGCATTGCCTTCCAGCACTTCCAGGGTGATCTTGCAGCAGCCACGCTGACGGGCAATCTCCTCGACCTTGAGCAACATCTTCTGACTCAGCCCCAGACCGCGAAACTTGTCGACCACTGCAACGTCATGGACGTTGACCAGCGGGCGACAGGCAAAGGTCGAAAACCCCTCGAAACAGTTCACCAGCCCGGCCGGTTCGCCATTGACGAAGGCCAGGACACTGAACGCATGGGGTCGTTTGGCCAGTTCGCCGGGTAATTGCTGCAACACGTCGGCCGGCAAGGGTGTGCCACCGCCCATCGGGTCTTGTGCGTAGTGGTCCAGTACCACACCGATGGCTTCGGCGTGAGTCGGGTTGCTGTAGCTGGCCTGGAGTACCAGGATGTCTGCGGATTCCATTTCCTTCCTCGATCTAACGATAAGCGGGCATCCCTGCGGGGTTCGCCTGGGGCCATCGACATTACCCTGTGGCGCCCGCCCGGACAACAGCGACGGGCTCGGGGGGGGTCAGGCTTGGGCAAAACGCCGCAACTGCATCTCCTTCAAACGGCTCAAGGTGCGGCGAAAGGCAAATTCCAGGTAGCCCTCGGTATACAGTTGATCCATCGGCACCTGCGCCTCCAGGTACAACGGGACCTTGCGGTCGTAGCATTCATCGACCAAGGCAATGAAACGCCGCACGCTGTCATCGTGGACCGACAACTGCGGCAACTCGCGGTCACCGGCAGCGACACGCACGCTACCATCTTCGGTCCCGCGGGCGATCCGCCCGGGGCGTTGCCGGGCGCTGAGATTGGGCACTTCGCTGATCAGAATCGCGCTGAAGCGATCACACAGCGCCATGAAATCCATGGCGGCCAACGGTTGCTCGCAGAGGTCGGCATAACGGCACCAGAGCACCTTGTCACTGGCCTGGACCACCGCCACCGTGCGGTAACCGATGCTCACCGGCGCACTGGACACCGGCTGGCCCGCGGTCAGTTCGGCAAAGACCTGACCCAGCCCTGCGGGCTCACCTGCCTCGCTAACCCAATAGCGCTGCAGATTCACCCCCGGGTGCAAGCGGTGATCCTCACCGCCGTCCACCGCCACCACCTGCATATGCGCCTGGATCGCGGCAATCGCCGGCACAAAACGGTCACGGTTGAAGCCATCCGCATACAACTGCTCGGGTGGCTGGTTGGACGTGCAGACCAGCACCACGCCTTCATCGAACATCACCTGGAACAACCGGCCGAGGATCAGCGCGTCACCAATGTCATTGACGAACAGCTCATCAAAACACAGCACCCGCACCTCCCGGCTCAACTCCCGGGCCAACGCCCGCAACGGGTCGGCGGTGCCGGTCAGTTGAAACGAACGCTGATGCACCCAAGCCATGAAATGATGAAAATGTTGCCGCCGCGCCGCCACCCGCAGGGTCTGGTAGAACTGATCCATCAACCAGGTCTTGCCTCGCCCCACCGGCCCCCACAGATAAACCCCAGTGATCGGCGCCTGGCCTTGATGCAGGGCCTGGTGACACGCCTGCAACGCCAGCACCGCACGTTCCTGCGCGGCGTCGGCAACAAAACCCTGCTGACGGATGGCTGATTGATAAGCGCTGAGGGGTGAATCGAAGGTCATGGTGGCCCGGGGACAGTGCGGAAAAACCCGGAGTATCGCATGCCCTTGGCGATAGTTTGCCAGATGCCTAGCACACACCGGCCGGTAGGCCGCCTCGCCCACCCTTACCTCTCAGGCCAACTCGCAGGTCGCCGTGCTTTGAATTTTGTTCCACCTGCCGCAAAGGATATGAGCACCAAGTTCAAGCACCAGTCTGGCGTTGGCGACACAACGTTCAATGCTCTAGTGGGTTAGCGCTTCTGGCGGGTGCCCCTTTCTGGCATCCTGCGCCTCCATTTTCTGACCTGGCCTAATTGGCATTCTCCCCGTGACCTCATCTGACCACGCAAAAACTGCCCTGCGTTCCGACCTGATTTACGGCCTGTACGACCGTCCCCACTTCACCGCGACCGTGTTTGCCGCGCTGCAGCACGTGCTGGCGAGCTTTGTCGGGATCATCACCCCGACGCTGATCATGGGCAGCGCCCTGGGGCTG
Organism: Pseudomonas sp. RA_35y_Pfl2_P32; assembly: GCF_963970735.1. Taxonomy (NCBI): domain Bacteria; kingdom Pseudomonadati; phylum Pseudomonadota; class Gammaproteobacteria; order Pseudomonadales; family Pseudomonadaceae; genus Pseudomonas; species Pseudomonas sp. RA_35y_Pfl2_P32. The sequence continues at coordinate 67,871 of NZ_CAXAQF010000019.1, read as the reverse complement.
CAGAGTGAAATTCCCTACCTGATCAGCATGGCCTTGTTCGTTTCCGGCCTCGGCACCTTCGTCCAGGCGCGCCGCTTCGGCCCGGTCGGCTCCGGCCTGCTGTGCCTGCAAGGCACCAGCTTCTCGTTCATCAGCGTGATTCTCAGCGCCGGCTTCATGGTCAAGGCACGGGGTGGTGGTACCGATGAAATCCTCTCGACGATTTTCGGCGTGTGCTTTTTTGCCGCGTTCATCGAGGTGGTACTGAGCCAATTCATCGGCAAGCTGCGCATGCTAATCACCCCGGTCGTCACCGGCACCATCATCACGCTGATGGGCCTGTCGCTGATCAAGGTGGCCATGACCGACATCGCCGGCGGCTTTGGCGCGACTGACCTGGGTGGCGCTCACCATTTGCTGCTGGCCGCCCTGGTGCTGGGCACTATCGTGGTGCTGAACCGGGTCGACGTGCCGTTCCTGCGCCTGGGGGCCATCGTCATCGGCCTGACACTGGGTTACCTGGTGGCCTGGCTGATGGGCGACGTCGACTTTGCCAACATGACCGCCGTGCCCCTGATGAGCGTGCCGGTGCCGTTCAAGTACGGTTTCAACTTCGACTGGGTGGCGTTCATTCCGATAGCGGTGATTTTCCTGGTCTCGCCCTTGGAGGCGGCCGGCGACCTGACGGCCAACTCGATGATCTCGCAACAACCGGTCAAGGGCCCGCTGTACATCCGCCGGATCAAGTCCGGACTGCTGGCCGACGGCCTCAACTCGGCGATGGCGGCCGTGTTCAACAGCATGCCGATGGTGACCTTCGCCCAGAACAACGGGGTGATCCAGTTGACCGGCGTCGCCAGCCGCTACGTAGCGTTTTTCATTGCCGGCCTGCTGGTGTTGCTGGGGTTGTTCCCGATGATCGGCGCGGTGTTGCAACTGATGCCCAAGCCGGTGCTGGGCGGCGCGGAACTGGTGATGTTCGGCACGGTGGCCGTGGCCGGGATCAAGATCCTCGCCGAGGCCGGGTTGCACCGGCGCAACATGCTGATCGTGGCCATTTCCCTGGGCATGGGCCTGGGCGTGGCCGCGGTGCCGGAAGTGCTGCGCGAGTTGCCCAAGGCATTGCACAACATCTTCGAGTCACCGATCACCGTCGGCGCATTGTGCGCTATCGTGCTGAATATCTTTTTGCCCGAGGCGTTCATCGAGCTGGAAGAGGACGACTTCGACCCGGAAGCCTCGATCCTCCAGGTCATGGAAAACCCCGATGTCAGCCACCCAGGTGAACCGCTCAAGCCCACAGCAGTCCCATCCCTGAAGCGCTAACCCGCTGGGGGTCGAGCCGCTGGCGGTTCGGCCCTTGTTGATGAGAGCCCCCATGCGCCGATCCTTCTTTACCGGCCTTGCCCTGTTGTTGCTCAGCCTGAGTGGCTGCGCGCTGTTTCCCGATCGCGACCCGTTGAACGTCAACGTGGTCGGCCTCGAGCCGCTGCCAAGCCAGGGCCTGGAGGTGCGATTTGCGGTCAAGATCCGCCTGCAGAACCCCAACGACAACCCGATCGACTACAACGGCGTCGCCCTGAGCCTTGAGGTCAACGGCCAGCCACTGGCCACCGGCGTCAGTGACCAGCACGGCTCGATCCCGCGTTATAGCGAAGCGCTGATCAGCGTGCCGGTGAGTATTTCGGCGTTCTCGGTGATGCGCCAGGGACTGGGGCTGAGCCAGACCCAGTCCCTGGACAACCTGCCCTACGTACTGCGCGGCAAATTGGCCGGCGGCCTGTTTGGCACCCAGCGTTTTGTCGACAGCGGCCAATTGAGCCTGGCCGGCCCGACAACCGGCGCCCGCTGACGCCGCGTTCCCCATCACACCAAGGAGGTGGATTCAGATATGGCCCCATACCCCACGCTGTACACCGAGCGCTTGATCCTCACGCCGCTGGAACTCGCCGATGCCCCGGCCATCCAGCAGCAGTTCGCCCACTGGGACGTGGTGCGCTACCTCAATGCCCTGGTGCCCTGGCCGTATCCACCGGACGGTGCCTTGAGCTACCTGCGCGACATCGCCCTGCCGGCGATTGCCCGGGGCGAGGAGTGGCATTGGTCGATTCGCTTGAAGTCGGCCCCCGAGCAACTGATCGGCAACATCAGTCTGATGGACGAACAGGACAATAACCGGGGGTTCTGGTTGGGCACCGCGTGGCAAGGCCAGGGGCTGATGGCCGAAGCCTCGGTCGAGGTCACCCGCTACTGGTTCCAGGACCTTGGCCGCGAGTTCATGCGAGTGCCCAAGGCCTCGCCCAACCTGGCGTCACGCCGACTCTCGGAACGCAGCGGCATGCACCTGATCCGGGTGGACGAAGGCAACTTTGTCGGCGGCCGTTATGCCCGGGAAACCTGGGAAATCACCCGCGAACAATGGCTGCGCCTGTAGCAGCTGGCGCAGCCTGCGTTGGGGTGCCCGCAGCGTTTACTTCGCCGCCATCAAGCGGTTGACTTCGCTGCGCACCATATTGGCGTATTCCGGTGGTGACATGGCGTCCAGCTCCGAACGGACCCATTCGGCCCATTTGCCTTTGCGCTTGGCGCGCTCACCGAACAGACGGGCCGCTTCACCTTTGGATTTGCCCAGGTTGCTCTGCCAGAGGTCGAACAGACGGGACTTTTCATCTTCAAGCGCGGCGCGCTCGGCAAGGGGCTTGTCGGCCAGATTGAAGCTCATGAGAGTTACCTGCTGCATAAAATAGGCGACATCTTACACTGTAGGTGGAAATCTCCGGCGATGGATTTACCCGGACCACTGGCCATCGCAGAAAAAATCTGCAACTTTTGTCCGCCGCCTACACTCCATTGTTCACTGTCCCTTTACCTTGCAAGGAGTTACCCGATGGCCCGAAAAACTGCCACCCAGGCTCAAGAAGAGCAAATCAAGGATCAGGCGTTCAGTGAGCTGCACGCGCTGATCGAAGAGTCGGAAAAGCTCCTCAAAAGCAGCGCCACCCTGGTCGGTGAGGAAGCCGAGACCCTGCGCGGGCAAATTGCCCTGAAACTGCAGCAGGCTCGCGACTCGGTTACCAGCGTTCGCGAACGCACCCAGCCGGTGGTCGATGCCACCGAAACCTACATCGGCGGGCACCCTTGGCAAACGGTGGCGATCTCCGCCGGGTTTGGCCTGGTGGTGGGATTGTTGCTGGGGCGCCGTTGAGCCCCGCAAGAGACTGCCGACTGTAGGTGTAGGCTCATGCGGTGACTGGGGTCTGGTGGACGCAGGACTTGTAGGAGCGAGCTTGCTCGCGAAGCACTCAAGAACAACGCGTCCATCCAGGCACTGCTCGTCATCGTTGACGACCATCGCCGGCAAGCCGGCGCCTACAGTCAGTCCTCAGCCAGGGCGCGTAACTGCGCCAAGGTTTCATCCTCCAGCACTATGCCTGCCGACTCAGCTTTACGCCGTTCGCGATGACGGCGGTCACCCGGCAATCGGTGCAGGCCGACAGCGTGCATCTGCCGTACCAGTTCCTGGCTGCGCTCGGCAAAGTTCTGCCCCGCCGCCTTGCTCGGGTCGATGACAATCAGCAACTGCCCGGTCCACGGGGTTTTTGCTCCCGGGTGGTTGGACCAGTCAAATTCGAACGAGAAATTCCCCCCCGTCAACGCCGCCGCCAGCAGTTCGACCATCATCGACAGCGCCGAACCTTTGTGCCCGCCAAACGGTAACAACGCACCGCCCTCCAGGATCGCTTTCGGGTCGGTGGTCGGCTGGCCCAGGCTGTCCACCCCCATGCCCGGCGGCAAATGTTCGCCCTTGCGCGCCGCGATCTGCACATCGCCGTGGGCGATGGCGCTGGTGGCCAGGTCAAAGACGATGGGCTCGCCATCTGCCCGGGGCGCGGCAAAGGCGATGGGGTTGGTGCCAAACAAAGGGCGGTCGGCGCCATGGGGCACCACGCAGGTCATGCTGTTGACCACGCTGAGGGCCACCAGGCCCTCATAGGCAAAAGGCTCGACGTCCGGCCAGAGCGCCGCGAAGTGATGGGAGTTGCGGATCGCCATGACTGCGATCCCGGCACTGCGGGCTTTCTCCACCAGTAACGCACGGCCGGCGGCCAGCGCCGGCTGGGCGAAGCCGTTTTGCGCATCGACCCGCACGAACCCCGCGGCCACATCTTCCACCACCGGGACCGCCTGTCCGTTGACCCAGCCGCTATTGAGCGTCGAGACATACCCCGGGATGCGGAACACCCCATGGCTATTGGCGCCATCGCGTTCGGCCCCGGCACAGTTGTTGGCCAGCACCGCGGCGACTTCGGCACTGGTGCCATGGCGCAGAAAAATCGCCTGCAGAAGATTCACCAGTGCTGGGTACGACACCGCATGGGAGGCAGCTTGATCGTGTGACACAGACATCTGAAGCTCCAGATTTTTTATTGGAGGGGGCAACAGCGTGGAGGAATCTGAGGCGCTGATTAAACACCCCCTAACGCGCCCGCTGTCAACCGTCATCAGGCGCCCCACAGCGGCCTAATTATCTACCGCCCTGTGCCGTCTCGGTCACCTTAGCCTTTGGACTTTTCCCCTGCGACGCAAAGTCGTCGCGTCCAACCGAGACAAGCACCATGACCGACCAGCCCCTGCCGCTGTTTTTCCCTGAAGCCCTGCAAGACATCAAAGTCCTCAGCCCGCGGTTACGGGCCCTGGGTTTCACCCTCGCTGACCTGGCCTGGCTACGCAATGTTGAACTGGCCACCCATGCGCAACGCGTGGCACAAACACCACCGATGACCGTCGAAAACATCATGCTCAAGGTCGGCGACACAGACGACCAGCCTCTGGTGGGTAGTTTCATGCTGCACCCAACGCCAGGTGACCATCAGGCCGTTCTCTATACCCCCTATGGCGGGCTGCGCACCTTTGCTGACCGCCAGACACTGCTGCAAACGCTGAGCAATACCCTCAAGGAGACAGCCCGGGTCGACGTATTACGCTTTCTACCCATCGCCCGACGCGAGGCCTTGAGCAAAAACGCCGCGCTCACCCTGACCGGCCAGGTCATCGACGGCCTGGTCTTCGACAACCAGGCTGAGGCGCTCAAGCAAAGTCATCGTGACAACATCACCACCATGCTCGATCAACTGAACCCATTGCCGACCTTGACCGCAATGCTCAACCAATTGCTCAGCAACGAGTTGCGTTCACGCTTTCCCGGGATGGATCAAAGCGCCACCCGTGTCCGCTACTCGCCTGTGACCTCGGCCGGTGCAACGTCACAGACCTCTACCGCGCGCAGCCAGTTGGACCCCGAGACGCTCAGTGATGCATTACTGCGCCTGTACCTGCATCCGACATGGCCCTCGGTCCAGGTCCGGCAGTTTTCCAACCCGCAACAGGCCTCGTCTACGCAAAACCCGGTCCATCAACAACAGTGGGAACAGGCACTCCAGAAGATTTCAGGCGACTTGCCGGCAATGCTCGAAGGCCTGCTCCAAACCTATTGGGCAACCGACGTCAGCCCCGCGGTTTCACGTCGGCAGTTTTTTGCCCGGGCCCTGGGTGACAAGGCCCGCATGGACCTGTTGCTCAAGCGTCAGAACGCAATCATCAGCCCCGAACAAAGCCAGACAATCACCGCGCTCCTCGACCACCCAGACAGCAGCCCTGCGCAAGTGCAGAAAATTCGCCTCTGGGAACACCGCGAGAACTTCGTGGAACTGGCCGCCAGCCTGATGCTGAGCAATGAATCCATGGCCTGCCTGTATACCCAGCCCGCAGGCTGGCAGGTGCTGAAAAACAGCGCAGACATCAAGCAAGCCCTAAGCAGCATGGCCACGGCCAGGGGGCACGAAGATGCACTGTATAGCCTGCTGACCCTGCGTGAGCGCGATGTGTTTCTCGGTTTCGACCAGCCTCAAGTGTCGGGCCAATCCATTCCCGGCGCGGTGTTCGAGGGCATGGTCGACGACATCATTGCCAAACAAAAGGACAACATCACCTACGCGCTGCAGACCTGCCGGAACACTGCGGGCGCCTTTGATATCCAGTCATTATTCGATCAGGCACTGGATGTGCGTAGTCTGCTCGACAGCTCGTTGCTCGAAGCCACGGCCAGCCAGCGTTGGGGCACCCGATCGATCGCCTCGGGGGCCCAGCGTCCGTCGATCGTACTGGCGGTACAAGCCGCCCTGACGACCAAGAAAATTCAAAGCGCTCAAGCCTCCCTTGATCGCAAATTCGCCACGGACACCTCCACCGGTGCCGAACAACAAGGGACTTTTCTCGCTTCGATCAAGCCGCAGTTGGCCCATGCCATGTCAGTGGGAATACGCGATGAAGCAAGGCTGCGCATGCTTGAAAAAACACTGCAGGCAGACGAGAAAGCCATCGTCGACACCGTACTCAACCCCGACAAGCCGACCCGTGAACAACGCAACACACTCAACGGGTTTCGCCCGGATGCCTGGTCACTGACCCTTGAGTGCGCGGACAAAAAAGACCTGATCCCCCTGGCCAACTGCTTTCTGCTCACCGAACGTGGAGGGCTGAATACGGCCCTTTCCGGTCGGGCGATCCTCTGGACGCCCGGGGCCGGGCTGGAATGCTTCGACGGCGTCGACCATGTCAAAGATCAGTTGAAACAACGTCTCCTGGACCCGCAGCAACGCTTGTTGCTACTGGAAAATGTGCCCTGCTCACAGTACCGCCCGCACCGCGCTTACACGCTCGGGGCGTTCCGACTGATCGAAAGAAACGTTCTTCACGACCGACAGCAATCGGCCATTGAGCAGTATCTGGAGGCAAGAAAGCACACCCTTTCATTAAACCTGCCCGCCACCTCGGTGCAGTCTGATCTTGAGCGGCACCGGCGTGCCCCGACTGCGCTCAACCTGGACCGGGCCACACAACTTGCCCAGGCAATCATTACCCGCCAGGCGCTACCGCTCTGGCTCGGGACTGCCGCCAACCGTGACCTGCAGCACCATGTCGAACTGCTGGAGCAGTTGCGACACAGTATTGCCGAGGGAAAAGACTACCTGCACGGCATCAGCCCATTGTCCGACTATGTCCGCCAACGCTTACAACCACTGTTGCAGGCACGATTCCCGGGGACCGCCCTGGATCCGGATCAACTGTGGGTGACCCCCCACCCGACCCTGGCGATCCCTGCACAATCGCTGACCGATTTCGCCTTGAACCCAACCCATGTCGTGCTGGAGACCGACTTCAGCATCACTTCAAGCACCGCGCAGACGCTGCCCACGGACCTCACGCTCAGTGAAGTCAGAAAGCTGCTGCTGCAACTGGATATCAAGACCGCCTACCGACAGCTTCTGACAGACACGCTGGCCAACGCCTCGACACAGATGACCACCCGCCAACAGCGCTTCCTCAGGCAAGTGCCCTGGCAATTGCTGCTGCACGCCCACGCACTGAAACTTCAAGGTAATCTCAGCGAGCGCGGATACAACCTGGTTCAACAGGTGCTGGACATGCCCGACGGCGTTGCACGCGCCACCGTAGCCGGCGCCAATGCCATCATTCGCCCCGTGGAATTGATTGCGACCGAAGGGGCTGCAGTGGTCAAGGTCCCCGGGATGTACCTGATCGGCGAAGCCGCACGCGGGCCGCAGATCCTCTATGCACCGTATGACGAACAACTGGGAATCACCGAGTACACCGATGAAGCCGCCTTTGTCGACGCCCTGAACCTGCCGGGTGCCTTGCAGGACCTGGTAATCCGGCGTCTACCTGACCCGTACAAGGCGACCTACAGAAATCTACTGGTGAACAGTCGCGATACCGACATTCATCTGGCGTGCAACCTGATCGAGGGCAACCTGCTGCACCGACTGTTCATCGATAACCACGCGCTGTTGTCACAGATGCTCGACAGTCAGTCGCAGCGCAACGAGCAAGCCGACTGGGAAACACTCAAAGCCGTGTTCGGCACAGGCGTTCGCTACGCCATTCGATTTCTCCCAGGCAAACTGGCGATCCCTGTACTGCTGTGGCAAAGCTTCAACTCCTTCAAGGAGTCGGCCGAAGCGCTGCAGGATCATCACTGGCGGAGCGCGCTTCACACCTTCATTAATGGTGTGGCGCAGTTGGTGATGCTGGGCAAACTATTGCCTGAACCTGGCGAAACCCGCATTGACCCGAACACCCCTGCCGAGGGCAAGGTCGATGTCACCGCACCCGCCCGCACCCGCTTGCAACCCTTTGAGGCCACGAGCGTGGAGCTGTGCCAATCAGGTACTCCAGCGGCGGATGGCACCTGGCTCGACAGCGCCTCCCAGCATCACTATGCCCCCATCCAGGGCAAGGTGTATCGGATCGATCAGCGCGCTGCGGCACCGCGTATCGTCAATGCCGAGCACCATGGCCCCTATGTGCACAACAGTGGCACGCAATGGACGCTGGACCCGGATGTCCATAGCGTTCACGACGGCAAGGCCCTGTCGACGTTGCACAACAAATATCAAACCAGGGCCGTAGTGCGCAGAGTCATCAACATCGAGGCGCAAGGCATGGAAGCCATCCGTCGACTCTACCCGGACAAAGCCCGGCAGATCGTGCAGGCCCTGGATCTGGCGCGTTTCTACGCCTTCAACAGCTTGCACAATCTGGCCCAACTGAAAACCGGTCTGGGCAGCTCACGGCTGGAGGTTTTTTTCAAAGAGTTCTTTGATGTCGCGACTGTCGATACGGCCCTCCTGAAGAAGATCAAGACCACCATCGTGCCGCTGTGCCAGGCGCTCGTTGACCCGACCCTGGATCAGCTCGATCACAAGCGTTTTGTCGTCGGCACCACGTGTGCCTGCGCCGAAGAGCGGGTGATCGCCTTTGTCCTCAGCGAAGATCGGCAGCAAAAAGTGCACTTCACCGAGTACTTCTTCGATCAACAGCTGGATCGATACGAAGGCGCACTGACGCAGTCCTTTGACATCGAAGCCCACGCTCAGGCCGCCACACTGATCCATGAGTTTTCCCATCTGTTCTCCAAGACCTTTGACATTGCCACGGTGGAAGCCAGAAGACCCTTCAGTGACTTGATTTCCACCCTTTCACCGCCAGACCGTTTGCTCAAAGCTACGCAGGAACAGTTTCAACGCGAGGCACTGTCCATGAACACGCCGGTCGCTGAACTGTTCGCCTATTGGAATCGAAAATTGCAAACCTGGGAGGACGTTCCCGCGACCCACAGCCTCCACGCGTTGATAAAGACAACCACTGGCACCGACAACATGGCTGCGGCGCGCAGGGCATTTCTTGATCCTGTCTCTGCCGATCGACGCATTGACACCATCCTGCGTAATGCCGATTCAGTGGCACGGCTGGTGTGTGAAATGGGCCGACGCCTCGATCCGGTCCCGTAAATTGACGAAAAAGCCACTCATTGATGCTCAATCGCCATGACGGCTGTTCTCGCTGGCTGGCGGTGAAGGTTAGAATGCGCGAAACCAGGAAGCATCCATGAGCCAAACCCCACTCACTCCAGCAGACGACGACGCCGTCACCGACGCCGCAGCGCATTGGTGCATGCGTTTGCACGCCCAGGACTGCAGCGCAGCCGAACGCCAGGCCTTTGTGCAATGGCGCGATGCCAACCCCCGGCATGCGTCGGAATATGAAGCGATGCTGGAGATCTGGGAAGTCAGCGACCATCTGCCCCGCCCGGGACACTTGACCGTAGCACCCAGCCCTGTGGTCCGCCCAGGCTGGCAGCGCCTGGCAATCGCGGCTGCGGTCTGTGCCCTGGCCTTGCCATTGGCCGTATTCAGTGGCTGGCAGTTGGGTTGGCTGCCGGATGCCTATGAGCGTTTCGAGGCCGAAGGCACGCTGCGCCAGGTCACCTTGAGCGACGGCAGCCAGGTTGAACTGAACCTGGGCACGGTGCTGACCTACAGCAATTACAAGGATCAACGCCGGGTCACCCTGAAGCAGGGCGAAGCCTTCTTTCGGGTCAGCCATGACGCCAGCCACCCCTTCGTGGTCAAGGCGGCAGACGGCCAGGTTCGCGTCACCGGCACCCAGTTCAACGTCTGGAAGTATCAGGACCAGGTCCGGGTGACGTTGCTCGAAGGCTCGGTCCTGGTGACCAGCAATGATGCCCTGCGCGGCGATGGTTTTCGCCTGGGTCCCGGCATGCAGGCGCGCTACAAGGGCGGCGACTACCAGCCACAGATCAATCAGACCTACGCCAACGACACGTCCCTTACCTGGCGCGATGGCCGCTTGGTGCTCGATAACCTGACGCTCAGCGAAGCCCTGCCGCTGATCAATCGTTACCTGCAGGAGCCGGTGCTGCTGGCCGACACTGACACCGGGATGATCCGCATCGGTGGGGTCTACAACATCAGCCAGTTACACAGCCTGGTGCCCTCGCTGCCCAAGGTGTTGCCGGTGTACCTGACGCACAATGCCGACGGCAGGGCCGTGCTCAACTCCCGGCCGAAGTAACCCCGGGGCCGAACCCGCAATGGCGAAAACGATATTTGCCTTGCCATCGATACGAATCGGCGGAAAATAATTGCCAGGCCATGAGCCCGAAATATCGGCGTCTCACCCTTCGCTGACGTGCTTTCGACAAAATTTCTACATTCAGAGCTTCATGATTTGCCTCGCTCATTCGTCTTAATGACAGAGAGCACAAATCACATTTTCCTGATCAGGCTCTGAAAAGGAGTTTTCTGCATGTACAACTCGCAATTGCCAACGGATGGTAAACCCGCGCCGCAAGGTGTTTCCCTGGGTCAGGATGTCACTGTGTTCGGCAAGCCGGTCGAGCGCCACGGTAACGAACGTATCCGTCAACTGCTCAAGAGCTTTGGCCTGCGCACCAGCCTGATTCGCTTGAAAGTGATCGATGCACTGCTCAGTGCAGCGGAAAACGACCACCCGCTGGGCGTGCGCGGGGTGCACAGCCACCTGCTGGAACTGGACATCCCGCTGTCTTTTCTCAGCGTACGTGAAGTCTTGAAGCGCCTGTGCAGCGAAGGGGTGATTGTGCTCAACCCCGACAAAAGCTACAGCCTGCATCCACAGGCTGCCGCCGTGCTCCAGCGCCTCGACTGACGCTGGCCCACCTCGCTCAGGGCTTGACCTTGCGCCGCATCACGCCGTTGATCACCACCACCGCCACGGCCACGCCAATGGCGACGTACTGGAACAGCGTTTCGCTGATGATCCCGGCATTTTGCAGATACGACAGCCCCAGCATGATCGCCAGGACCACCAGGGAAATCAGAATCGAGTATTTCAAACGTTGCGACTGGGTCATTGCGGGTTCCTGAACCTGTGAATGTGTGAGTCCTGCAGCGGGCCGGGAGCATCCCTGCTCAGGGGGCTCCCGGCACGCGGGCCACATGGTACACCCAAGAGGTTTCGCCGGGCGCGCCACGCAACTGACAAATCGGTAATCCGCGCCTCAGTTTACTGACAGCGCGGGCCGTTTAAGGTCCTGCCAAACCTGACGCTTCAGGATTGACGGGAATTTTTTATGCCTTCAACACCCTCGCGACGCTCTTTACTCAAAAGCCTGGCCGCCGGCACTGTCCTGGCGGGCACCGGCCTGTGGCGCCCAACCACCTGGGCCGTGACCGCAGAGCCCCCCTCCTCGACCCTGACCGGTAGCCGCTTCGACCTGTGGATCGGCGAATCGCCGGTCAATTTCAGTGGCAACCCACTCACCGCCATGACCATCAACGGCGGCATTCCGGGTCCCTTGCTGCGCTGGCGCGAGGGCGACACGGTGACCTTGCGCGTGCACAACCGGCTCAAGCAGGACACCTCGATCCACTGGCATGGAATTATCCTGCCCGCCAACATGGACGGTGTGCCCGGCCTGAGTTTCCATGGTATTGCCCCCGATGGCCTGTACGAATATCAATTCACCCTGAAGCAGAACGGCACCTACTGGTACCACAGCCATTCCGGCCTGCAGGAACAGGCCGGTGTCTACGGCCCGTTGGTGATCGACGCTCGCGAACCCGAACCGTTCGCCTACGACCGGGACTACGTGGTGATGCTCAGCGACTGGAGCGACCAGGACCCAGAACACTTGATGCGCACCCTGAAAAAGAAGTCCGACTACTACAACCGGCACCAGCGCACGGTCGGCGACTTCATTGCCGACGTCAGCCGCAACGGCTGGGCGGCCACGGTGGCGGACCGCACCATGTGGGCCGAAATGAACATGAGTCCCACCGACCTGGCAGACGTCAGCGGTGAAACCTACCACTACCTGATGAACGGTCAGACGCCACAAACCAACTGGACAGCCCTGTTCCAGCCAGGGGAAAAGCTGCGCCTGCGACTGATCAATGGCTCGGCCATGAGCTACTTCGACTTTCGCATTCCCGGTTTGCAGATGACCGTGGTCGCTGCCGACGGCCAGTACGTGCAGCCGGTCACCATCGACGAGTTGCGTATCGCCGTCGCCGAGACCTACGACGTCATCGTCCAGCCCACCGGCGCCCGCGCCTACACCCTGTTCGCCCAGTCGATGGACCGCAGTGGTTATGCCCGCGGCACACTCGCCACGCGCCCGGGGCTCAGCGCCGAGGTACCGCCGCCTGACCCGCGCCCGTTAATGAGCATGGCCGACATGGGCATGGACCACGGCAGCATGGCGGACATGCCGGCCATGGACCACAGCCAGATGACCGGCATGGATCACAGCAACATGCCCGGCATGGCCGCCCCGCTGCAAACGCACCCGGCTTCGGAAACCGCCAACCCGCTGGTGGACATGCAGACCCTACGCCCCAGCGCCAAACTCGCCGACCCGGGCATCGGCCTGCGCGACAACGGCCGCCGGGTATTGACCTACGCCGACCTCAAGAGCACCTTCGCCGACCCCGACGGGCGGGAGCCCTCGCGCACGCTCGAGCTGCACCTGACCGGCCACATGGAGCGCTTCGCCTGGTCATTCGACGGCATCAAGTTCAGCGATGCCCACCCCCTGCGCCTGACCTACGGTGAGCGCCTGCGCATCACCCTGGTCAACGACACGATGATGACCCACCCCATTCACCTGCACGGCCTATGGAGTGATCTGGAGGACGAGCACGGGCGCTTCCAGGTACGCAAGCACACCATCGACATGCCGCCCGGCACCCGCCGCAGTTATCGAGTAACCGCCGACGCCCTGGGCCGCTGGGCCTATCACTGCCACCTGCTGCTGCACATGGAGATGGGCATGTTCCGTGAAGTGCGCGTCGATGAACCGGGGAGCCCGACATGAACATTCGCCTGCTGCTGACCGCCCTTTGCGGCGTTTACCTGAGCCCGACCCAGGCGGTAGAAACCCTTGACCACGCGGCCATGGGCCATGGCGCGATGCCGGCCATGGACCACAGCCAGATGCCCACGCTGCAGAGCCGCACGCCAATTCCCGTGCTGACCGACGCTGACCGCCGGGCGGCCTTCCCGGCGGTCAATGGCCATGGGGTTCACGACAAGACGCTCAATGGTTTCTGGTTAATCGACCAGTTGGAGTACCAGGATGCCGACGACGGCAGCGCTCTGGCCTGGGATATGAGTGGCTGGGTGGGCGGTGACATCGACCGGCTGTGGCTGCGCACCGAGGGCGAACGCAACAATGGCCATACCGAAAAAGCCGAAGTGCAGGCGCTGTGGGGTCACGCCATCGGTCCCTGGTGGGACTTGGTCGCCGGCCTGCGCCAGGACTTCAAACCCGGCTCGCCGCAGACCTGGGCCGCGCTTGGAGTGCAAGGCATGGCCCTGTATAACTTTGAAACACAAGCCACGTTCTTCGTCGGTGAAAAGGGGCAAAATGCCCTCCGCCTGGAAGGCGAATACGACATTCTGCTGAGCAACCGGCTGATCCTGCAACCCAGCGCCGAGCTGAACCTGTACAGCCGCAACGACCCCCAACGGCAGATTGGCGCAGGGTTGGCCAACACCGAAGCCGGTGTGCGCCTGCGTTATGAAATCGTCCCCGAGCTCGCCCCTTACATTGGCGTGACCTGGAGCAGCACCTATGGCAACACCGCCGACTACACTGGCGAGGATGGCGAACAGCGCAGCCAAACGCGCTTCGTCGCCGGCGTGCGGCTCTGGTTCTGAGCCCATCAACGCAACGATCGACCAAGAGACTTCCCATGCACATCACAGCACTTCGCCTGGCCGCCCTGGGCGCCCTGTTCATCAGCACCCAGGCCCTGGCGGCCGAACTGATCCCGATCGACGTCCACCGCGACGCCAACTGTGGTTGCTGCAAAGCCTGGATCAGCCACCTGCAAGACAACGGCTTCAGCGTCACCGACCACGTCGAAACCAACATGAGCGAGGTCAAGCAGCGCCTGGGTGTGGCGCCGCGCTTGGCCTCCTGTCATACCGCGCTGATCAACGGCAAGTTTGTCGAAGGCCATGTCCCGGCCGAACAGGTGCTGGCCCTGGCCAAGCGTGACGACTTGCTGGGCATGGCCGTACCGGGCATGGTCACCGGCTCGCCGGGCATGGAAATGGGCGACACCGTCGACCCCTACCAGGTGATCGGTGTGTCCAGGGATGGCAGTCAAACGGTGATCGCCGACTACCCGGCCAAGTAGTGCTGCTGGCGTACCTCGGACTGTTTGCGGCGGCATTCGGTGCCGCCACGCTATTGCCCTTGCAGTCCGAGGCGGTCCTGGTGGGCCTGCTGCTCAACGGCCAGTACTGGCTGTGGCTGCTGCTCGCCGTCGCGACCCTGGGCAATGTCCTCGGATCGCTGGTCAATTGGTGGCTGGGCCGCGGCATCGAACGCTTCAAGGAGCGCCGCTGGTTCCCCGTCAGCCCGGTCCACCTGGACAGGGCCCGCCGGCATTATCAGCGCTACGGCCACTGGTCGCTGCTGCTGAGCTGGTTGCCGGTGATCGGCGATCCCTTGACCCTGGTGGCCGGCGTCATGCGCGAGCCGCTCGGGCGTTTCCTGCTGATCGTGACCCTGGCCAAAGGCGCCCGGTACGGCGTACTGGCCCTGGCCACGCTCGGCTGGCAGGGCTGACCTATTCCCCCGAATACAACAAACCCTGTGGGAGATTCTATGGTTGAGGGGAAGCCCTCAAGCACCAACTCACTCAAGGCCTCTATGGTGCTGAGGGTCTGTGGGGGGGTGCCAGGGGTTGGGATTTTTGATCCTGGGTTTGTGGGCATATCCGTTGCTGCTGTGATGGCGGCTTAGGGTTCCGCCCTTACGGCGGGTCACTTGGAAGAGCCCCAAGTAACCAAGGGCTCTTACCCCTGACGTACGGCCCCTCGCTGGGGCTCGGGGTTCCTTCGCTACGGTGCCCATCCGGGGGCATCGCCTCCGGTTTGCTTCGCTGCACCTCCTTTCGATGTATGCGGCTTCGCCGCACGGCGCTACGCGCCTCCCCCCAGATGGACACCTTCGCTCAGCCTGCCGATGGGGCGGGTGGATCAAGATCAAGAGCCAGAGCACGGCGACCTGCCGGTCGGCCTGTTTTTTCTGGCTGGAGTATTTCTGTGGGAGCGGGCCGGGCGGCGCTCCGCTTGCCCGCTCCCACAGGTCTGGTGGTCGTATGCAAAATGTGCGGGCAACCAGATTTACTGTGGGCCGGCCTGCCGGCGATGCTCTTCAACGATGACGCGTGCATCCCAGGCCAACACCCACCATGTCGCGCACTTATTTGGTGCAAATGCCTGCAACCCTTCGCTCCACAGACAGCCATCCCCTGCCTCTTTTTGTCCACCCACCGCTGAAAAACCGCCCTTCGTCGGTGCAATTGTCACAATTTTCCGGTTGTCTTCTCCTCATCCAAACCGATTGTCGAACAATCCGAAAACCCACCTACCCCGCTCTAGGTTCTGGCCTAGACTGCATTTCGCGGGGCCCGACCGTCGGGTCATATAACGGAGAAAAACTCGAAACTTTCCGCTATAGCAACAGGTCAGGTGATTAGAGGGGTCACGGCCGCTGGTGCAATCCTTGCAATGTTCTCAACAGCCTTGGAGCTTCAACGCATCGGGTGGCGCTTTCGCGCCTGGCCAGAGAAATGGGCCGCTGCAGTACCGGTGAGATAGCTGAAACAGATCAATAAAACGGGAGAAACACATGAACGGTGCCGCTTTAGAAATCCAGGGAGAGCGTACTCAGCAGGCCATCGGCGAGTCGACGTCGCTGGCGATCCTGGCCCCCGGTGCAAAGACGGTACTGCCCACTCCACGTCAGAATCCGAACAAAAAGAAAGTCCTGTTCGTGACGTCGGAAATCGCCGACCTGGTCAAGACCGGTGGCCTGGGTGATGTCTCTGCCGCACTGCCCCGGGCCATGGCCCACCTGCACGACGTCCGGGTACTGATCCCCGGGTACCCGCAAGTGATGCACAGCGACAACCCGATCCACATCATCGGGGAACTGGGCGGCCATGCGGCCCTGCCGCCGTGCAAGATCGGACGCATGGACATGCCCGACGGGCTGGTGATCTACGTCTTGATCTGCCCCGAACTGTACGAGCGCGAAGGCTCGCCCTACGGCGCCAACAATGGCCGTGACTGGCCCGACAACCACATCCGGTTCGCCCGCCTGGGCCTGGCCGCCGCCGACATTGCCGCCAACCTGGCGCAAATCCACTGGTGCCCGGACCTGGTGCACGCCCACGACTGGCCCGCCGGCCTGGCGCCGGCCTACATGCACTGGCGTGGGCAGCGCACCCCGACCCTGTTCACCATCCACAACCTCGCCTACCAGGGCGTCGTCAGCCTGGCCTCGTGCCCGGAACTGGGCATTCCCGAACACGCCCTGCAACAAGAAGGCATGGAGTTCTACGGCAAGCTGTCCTTTCTCAAGGCCGGCATGGCCTATTCCAGCCACATCACCACGGTCAGCGCGACCTACGCCCAGGAAATCACCACCCCGGCCTTTGGCTGTGGCCTGGACGGTTTTCTGGCCAGCAAGACCCAACAGGGCCTGCTCAGTGGCATCCCCAACGGCATCGACGAAAGCTGGGACGCGGCCACCGACCCGCACCTGTCCTGCCCCTTCACCATCGGCGACTGGGACGGCAAGGCTGCCAACGCCGCCCAGGTCCGCGAGCTGTTCGGCCTGCAGGACAGCGAGGGCCCGCTGTTCGCCGTGGTCTCGCGCCTGGTCTACCAGAAAGGCCTGGACCTGACCGAAGGGGTGGCCGAGTACATCGTCAAATCCGGCGGGCAGATCGCAATCATTGGTCGCGGCGAGCCAGAGGAAGAACAAGCCATGCGCAACCTGGCCCTGCGCTTCCCGGGGCAGATCGGTGTGCGCATCGGCTTCAATGAAACCGACGCGCGGCGCATGTTCGCCGGCAGTGACTTCCTGCTGATGCCCTCGCGCTATGAGCCCTGCGGCCTGAGCCAGATGTACGCCCAGCGCTTTGGCTCCTTGCCGGTGGCGCGTAACACCGGGGGCCTGGCCGACACCATCGAAAATGGCGTCACCGGCTTTCTGTTCGACGAATCCACCGTGGTCAGCTACGAAGAGGCACTGAGCCGGGCCTTCAAGGTCTTTGCCTTCCCTGCCCTGCTCAATGCCATGCGCTGCCGGGCCATGGCCGCACCGTTCAACTGGTGCAAGGCCGTCGAACCCTACGCTGAACTCTACGAACAACTGGTGGCCAAGGCGCTGGGGAAATCGGTCAAGTTATAAGAGGGAACTGTGCATGCCGTTACGGACTATGGAAACCTGGCCCCACGGCGCTGTCATGCTGGATGCGCAACACACCCGGTTTGCGCTGTGGGCACCCGATGCACTTTATGTGAGTGTCGAGCTGGACGATGGGCCGTCGCTGCCCCTGTTGCCCCAGGCCGATGGCTGGTTTGTCCTCAAGACCCGCTGTGCGGCCGGTACCCGTTACCGCTTTAACATCGATGGCGAACACGACGTCCCCGACCCCGCCTCACGCGCCCAGGTGGCAGGGCCGGAGTCGGCCAGCGTGGTGGTCGACCCGCTCGCCTACTGCTGGCAACACCCAGCCTGGCAGGGCCGACCCTGGCATGAAGCGGTGATCTACGAGTTGCACGTCGGCCTGCTCGGCGGGTTCGCCGAACTCCAGCGCCAGTTGCCGCGCCTGGTGGACCTGGGCATCACGGCGATCGAGTTGATGCCCCTGGCGCAGTTTCCCGGCGAGCGCAATTGGGGCTATGACGGCGTACTTCCCTATGCCCCGCAATCGTCCTATGGCTCGCCCGAAGCCCTTAAACAACTGATCGATTGCGCCCACGGCCTGGGTCTGGCGGTGATCATCGACGTGGTCTACAACCACTTCGGGCCGGACGGCAATTACCTGCACCATTACGCCAAGAGCTTCTTTCGCGAAGACCGGCACACGCCCTGGGGCGCCGCCATCGACTTCCGGCGCCGCGAAGTGCGTGACTTCTTTATCGACAACGCCCTGATGTGGTTGCTCGAGTACCGCTTCGACGGCCTGCGCCTGGACGCCGTGCACGCCATCGACGACCCGGACTTTCTCCAGGAACTGGCGACCCGCGTCCACCAGCAGATCGATCCGGCACGGCATGTGTGGCTCACCGTGGAGAACGAGCACAACCAGGCCAGCCTGCTGGAACAGCGCTTCGACGCCCAATGGAACGACGACGGGCACAATGCCCTGCACGTCCTGCTGACCGGGGAAACCGATGCCTACTACGCCGACTTTGCCCACAACCCCACCGAGCAACTGGCCCGTTGCCTGAGCCAGGGGTTTGTCTACCAGGGCCACACCAATCGCCATGGCGAACCCCGCGGCGAACCTAGCGGTCACCTGCCCCCCAGTGCGTTTGTGCTATTCCTGCAGAACCATGACCAGATCGGCAATCGCGCCTTTGGCGAACGCCTGCACCAGTTGTGCCCGCCCCAAGCCCTGCACGCCGCCACGGTGCTGTTGTTATTGTCGCCCATGATTCCCCTGCTGTTCATGGGCGACGAAGTGGCCGCCGATCAACCCTTCCTGTTTTTTACCAGCCATCAGGGCGACCTCGCACAGCGGGTACGCGAAGGACGACGCAATGAATTCGCCTGCTTTAAGGCCTTTACCGATACCCAGAGCCGGGCGCGCATTCCCGACCCCAATGCCCCACAGACCTTCGAAGACTCGCGCCCCAACCTCACCCCCGGGGATTACGGCATACGCCACAACACCCAGGCGCTCTACCGGCAACTGCTGCTGATTCGCCACCGGGACATCATCCCGCGCCTGCCCGGCGCCCACGCCCTGGGTGTTTCGGTGCTCGCCGAGGGGGCGATCAGCGCCCGCTGGCAATTGGGAGACGGCAGCCTGCTGCACATTGAGTTGAACCTCAGCGCCAACGCTGTTGCCCATATACCGCAAGCCCAGGCCCAACTGCTGTTCGAGTACCCGCCACAAGCGTGCACCCGGTTACAGCAAGGCACCCTGGCTCCCTACTGCGCGCTGGTCAGCCTGACGGCAGCGGCATCCAAGCTACCCTCTGCAGGAGAGCGCCTATGAGCGATGCGCAACTGGAAATTCTCGCCAGCCGGGCCGGCCTGGCCGTGGACTGGATCGACGCCAACGGGCGCCCGCAAAAAGTTGCACCGGCAGTCCTGCGTGCGGTCCTCAACGGCCTCGGGCACCCGGCCGGCAGCGCCCAGGAAATCGACGCCAGCTTGTTGCAAGTGCAGCACAGCCAGGATCGCAGCCAGTTGCCCCCGCTGTTGACCGTGGATGTCGGTGCCGGGCTCGACCTGGCACGCTATTTCGAGCCACTCACCCCCTGCGAGATTCATCTGGAAGACGGCGCCACTCTCAACCTGACACTCGACGACGAGGCGCGGTTGCCGGGGCTGATCCCGGTGGGCTACCAGCAAGTCCGCATCGCCGACCGCGACTTCACCCTGGCCGTGGCGCCCCTGCACTGCCACAGCGTCGCCTCGGCCGTGGACAGCGACACGCCGCGAGCCTGGGGCCTGAGCGTCCAGTTGTACGCCTTGCGCCGCCCGGGCGACGGCGGTGTGGGTGACACCCAGGCCCTCGAGGAACTGGCTCGGGTTGCCGGCGAACGCGGCGCCCAAGCGCTGGCCATCAGCCCGATGCACGCGATGTTCAGTTGCGACACCCAGCGCTTCAGCCCCTACTCGCCGTCCAGCCGGCTGTTCCTCAACAGCCTGTATGCCGCACCCGGCGAGATCCTTGGCGAACGCGCCCTGCGCATGGCCATCGAGGCCACGGAGCTGGCCGACGAGCTGGCCCAGCTGGAAAGCCAGCCCCTGGTGGACTGGCCCGCCGCCGCCCAGGCCAAACAGAAACTGTACCAGGCCCTCTACGAAGGATTTGCCCACGGCGATCACCCGCTGCACGCCGACTTCAGCAGCTTTTGCCACAGCGGCGGCGAAGCCCTGGAAAACCACTGCCGTTTCGAAGCCCTGCAAGAGGCCTGCGCCGCCCGTGGCGAAAGCCTGGACTGGCGCCACTGGCCCGAGCCCTGGCGCGACCCGCGCAGCCCGGAGCTGGCGGCTTTTGCCGAGCAGCATGCCGAGCGCATCAGTTTCTACGCCTTCTGCCAATGGCTGATCGCACGCTGCCTGCAGCGTGCGCAAAACGTCGCCCGCAGCAGCGGCATGGGAATCGGCCTGATCGCCGACCTGGCGGTCGGGGCGGACGGCGGCGGCAGCCAGGCCTGGAGTCGCCAGGACGAACTGCTGGCCTCGCTCACCGTCGGCGCGCCACCGGACATTCTCAACCGTGCAGGCCAGGGCTGGGGGATCTCCGCGTTTTCGCCCGAAGGCCTGATACGCAACGGCTTTCGCGCCTTCATCGAAATGCTGCGGGCCAATTTCGCCCACGCCGGCGGTTTGCGCATCGACCATGTGATGGGCCTGCAACGGCTGTGGGTCATCCCCCTCGGCGCGCCGCCCTGTGACGGCGCCTACCTGTACTACCCGGTGGACGACCTGCTGCGCCTGCTGACACTGGAGTCGCACCGGCATCAGGCAATCGTTCTCGGCGAAGACCTCGGCACCGTGCCCGAAGGCCTGCGGGAAAAACTCATTGCCCGCTCGATCCTCGGCATGCGCGTGTTGCTGTTCGAACAGGATCACAGCACGCGCTTTCGGCCGATTCTCGACTGGCCCGATAACGCCCTGGCCACCACCAGCACCCACGACCTGCCTACGCTCAATGGCTGGTGGCATGGACGTGATATCGAATGGAACGCCCGCCTCGGGCTGGTGACCAGCGACGACGAAACCCATTGGCGCGCCCACCGCCAACGCGAACGTGACAGCCTGCGCAGCGCCTTGAGTCAGGACCCGCAGAACTTTCGCGAAGAACAGCACGAGACCGATCAAGTGCTCGACGCCAGCGTGCGATTTCTCGGCCATACCCGGGCGCCGCTGGTGTTGCTGCCGCTAGAGGACGCCCTGGGCCTGGATGAACAACCCAATCTGCCGGGCACCGTCGACACCCACCCCAACTGGCGGCGGCGCTTGCTTGGCGAGAGTAAACAACTGCTGGACGATGCCGACGCCGCACGGCGCCTGGAAATGCTCGCCTGCGCACGCCTGCAAGCCAGCGAGCGTGATCGATGAGCAGCCTGCGGGCCACCGTCAGGCTGCAGTTTCATCAGGGTTTCACCCTGGATGACGCGGTGCCGCTGGTGCCGTATTTCGCCCGCCTCGGCATCAGCCATCTATATGCCTCGCCGCTGCTCAGTGCCCGCAGCGGCTCGATGCACGGCTATGATGTGGTCGACCCCAGCCAAGTCAATCCGCAACTGGGTGGCGAAGCGGCGCTACGGCGCCTGGTCAAGGCCCTGCGCGGCCACGACATGGGCCTGATCCTCGACGTCGTGTCCAATCACATGGCCGTCGGTGGCGCCGATAATCCCTGGTGGCTCGACCTGCTGGAGTGGGGACGACTGAGCCCCTATGGCGAGTTCTTCGATATCCAATGGCACTCGCCCGACCCGCTGCTCGAAGGCCAATTGCTCCTGCCGTTCCTGGGCAGCGACTATGGCAGCACCTTGCTGGACGGCAGCCTGGCACTGCGCTTTGACTCGGTGCGGGGGCGATTTTATGCCGAGCACTACGAGCACCACTTCCCGATCTGTCCCAGTGACTATGCAACACTGCTGATGCCGGACGAGCACCTGAGCGTCGAGCACCACGCCTCGCTGAAAACCCTCGCCGAGGGTTTTACCCACCTGCACTACCAGACCGACGCCCATGCGCTGGCCGGCCCGTTGCAACGGGCCTTGGCGGAGCTGGCCGGGGAGCCTGCCGTCGGCCGTTGCATCGAACGCAACCTGACCCTGCATGACGGTCGCCAGCCCGAGGGTTTCACCCGCCTGCACAACTTGCTGGAACGCCAGAGTTATCGCCTGGCCAGTTGGCGCACGGCGGCGGACGACATTAATTGGCGGCGCTTCTTCGACGTCAATGAACTGGGCGGCCTGCGGGTCGAGCGCCCAGCGGTGTTCGACGCCACCCACGGCAAAATCTTCGAGTTGCTGGCCGCAGGCCTGGTGGACGGCTTGCGCATCGACCACATCGACGGACTCGCCGACCCGCGGGGTTACTGCCGCAAACTGCGGCGCCGGGTCGACGCCCTGGTACCGTCACGGCACATTCCGATCTACGTGGAAAAGATCCTCGGCCCCGGGGAATCCCTGCGGCGCGACTGGCGGGTCGATGGCACCACCGGCTATGAGTTCATGAATCAACTGTCGCTGCTGCAGCACGACCCACAAGGCGCGTTAGCCCTGGGCGAGCTGTGGCAACGGCACAGCGAACGTCCATCGGCCTTCATCGAAGAAGCGCGACTGGCCCGCCAGCAGATTCTCAACGGCTCGCTGGCCGGCGATTTTGAAAGTGTCGCCCAGGCCCTGCTACAGGTGGCCCGCGATGACGTGATGAGCCGCGACCTGACCCTCGGCGCCATCCGCCGGGCGCTGCAGGAACTGATCGTGCACTTCCCGGTGTACCGCACCTACATCAGCCCCCGTGGGCGCTCGGCCGAAGACCAGGTGTTTTTCCAGCAGGCCATGGACGGTGCCCGGCAGACCCTGGGCGAAGCCGACTGGCCGGTGCTCGACAGCATCGCCCTGTGGCTGGGCAGCCAACCCTGGCGCGAGCGTCCGCTGGGGCGTCAGCGCAAGCGCCTCAAGCACGCCTGCGTGCGGTTCCAGCAACTGACGTCACCGGCGGCGGCCAAGGCCGTGGAAGACACCGCGCTCTATCGTTCGGGCGTGCTGCTGTCGCGTAACGATGTCGGCTTTGATACCGAGCAGTTCAGTGCGCCCTTTGCCGATTTCCACGCCGCCTGCATCCAGCGTCTGGCAACCTTCCCGGACAACCTGCTGGCCAGCGCCACCCATGACCACAAGCGCGGCGAGGACAGTCGGGCGCGGTTGGCCGTGCTCAGCGAGCGCAGCGCCTGGTATGTGCAGCAGGTCGACGCCTGGCGGGCCCTGGCCGGGGGTTTGCGCAACGACGCCCAGGCGCCGGCCGCCGGTGATGAACTGATCCTCTACCAGGCCCTGCTCGGCAGTTGGCCGCTGGGTTTACGCTGCGACGACCTGCCTGCGCTGAGCCATTATTTTGAGCGCCTGTGGCAGTGGCAACAAAAAGCCCTGCGCGAAGCCAAGCTGCACAGCAGCTGGAGTGCCACCAACGACGCTTACGAGCAGTGCGCCCGGGATTTTACCGAGCGCCTGCTGCTCGCCCCCGAGGGGCGGGTGTTGCGCAGCCGTATCGCCGACGCCGTCGCGCTGATTGCCTGCGGCGGCGCCCTCAACGGATTGGCGCAAACCTTGCTGCGCATGACCGTGCCAGGGATCCCGGACCTGTACCAGGGCAATGAATTCTGGGATTTCAGCCTGGTGGACCCGGATAACCGGCGGCCAGTGGATTTCCTGGCACGGATGCAGGCGCTGGACCACGGGCCAGATCCACGCCGGTTGCTCGACACCTGGCAGGACGGGCGCATCAAGCAGGTCTTGATCACCCGCACCCTGGCAGTCCGCGCCGGGCATGCCCAACTGTTCCGTGAAGGGCGCTACCTGCCCTTGCCGGTGCAAGGCAGTCAGGCGCAACAGGTGCTGGCGTTTGCGCGCGAGCACCACGGCCACTGGGCGATTGTGCTGGTGCCGGTGCGGGTTGCCGCGCTGCTGGAAAGCAGTGCCACGCCCCTGGTTCCTGCCCAGCAGTGGGGCGATACACGGGTCACCTTACCGTTCACCCCTCGCGGGGGAAAACTGAAGGGACTTTTTTCCACGGTGCAAGTCACACACCAGACAGAGCTGCTGATCAGCACTGCGCTGGGGGACTTCCCGGTCAATCTGTTTATCCAGACTTGAGTTCAACTCAGGAGCATTGCGATGAGTACCGATGACAAACGCGTTCGTGAATTTGCCTATCAGATCTGGGAGTCCGAGGGTAAACCCGAAGGACAGGAAGCACGCCACTGGGAGATGGCCCGCAAGCTGGCGGAAGCCGAAGCCCTGGCGCCGACCAAGCCGGTAAAAACACCAAAAGCCAAGGCCCCGCCCGCAGCGAAGGCCAAGGCCGGCGGCGCCCAGGTCGTCACCCCGCCAGGGGAAAAGAGCACCGCCGCGAAAAAGCCCCGCGCCCCGCGCAAGCCGGCGAGCTGACCGGCAACCGCCCCGTAGCAGCTGTCGACCTGTAGCAGCGGCTACAGGTCGGCAGTTGCCGCAGCTACGACAACCTCAAGCCGACGCCGGTAATGCGCTACAGGAGTTTTTATGACCACGCCCGACAACACCGCAACACACCCCCACACCGCGGAAACCACGCGGATTCGTGAAGGCCTGCCCTTCCCGCTGGGTGCGACGTGGGATGGTCTGGGGGTCAACTTCGCGATCTTCTCGGCGAACGCGACCAAGGTTGAACTGTGCATCTTCGACGATGCCGGGGAAGTCGAACTCGAACGCATCGAACTGCCCGAATACACCGACGAGATTTATCACGGCTACCTGCCCGATGCCCATCCGGGGTTGATCTATGGCTATCGCGTATATGGGCCGTACGACCCGCAGAACGGTCATCGCTTCAATCATCACAAACTCCTGATCGACCCCTATGCCAAGCAACTGGTCGGCCAACTGAAATGGTCCGAAGCCCTGTTTGGCTACACCATCGGCCACCCGGACGCCGACCTCAGTTTCGACAAGCGTGACAGTGCGCCGTTCGTGCCCAAGTGCAAGGTGATCGACCCGGCGCACACCTGGGGCCACGACCACCGGGTCAGTGTGCCCTGGGACAAAACCATCATTTATGAGACTCACGTGCGCGGCATCAGCATGCGCCACCCGGCGGTGCCGGAGGCGGTGCGCGGCACCTTCGCCGGGCTGATGGTCGATGATCTGCTGGAGCACATTCGCAAGCTCGGGGTATCGTCGGTGGAGCTGTTGCCGATTCATGCCTTCGTCAATGACCAGCACCTGCTGCACAAAGGCATGACCAACTACTGGGGCTATAACAGCATCGCCTTTTTTGCCCCCGACCCCCGCTACCTGGCCAGCGGCAAGATCGCCGAGTTCAAGGAAATGGTCGCGCACCTGCACGAGGCCAATCTGGAGGTGATTCTCGACGTGGTCTACAACCACACCGCCGAAGGCAACGAACAGGGCCCGACCCTGTCCATGCGCGGGATCGACAACGCCTCCTACTACCGCCTGATGCCGGACGACAAGCGTTTCTACATCAACGACTCGGGGACCGGCAACACCCTGGACCTGAGCCACCCCTGCGTGCTGCAGATGGTCACCGACTCCCTGCGCTACTGGGCCAGCGAGATGCACGTCGACGGATTCCGCTTCGACCTGGCGACCATCCTCGGTCGTTATCACGATGGTTTCGACGAGCGCCACAGCTTCCTCGTGGCCTGCCGCCAGGACCCGGTGCTGCGCCAGGTCAAGCTGATCGCCGAGCCCTGGGATTGCGGCCCAGGGGGTTACCAGGTCGGGGGATTCCCGCCGGGCTGGGTGGAATGGAACGATCGTTTTCGCGACACGGTGCGCGCGTTCTGGAAAGGCGACGACGGCCAGTTGGCCGACTTCGCCAGACGCATGACCGCCTCCGGCGACATGTTCAACCAGCGCGGGCGCCGGCCGTACGCCTCGGTGAATTTCATCACCGCCCACGACGGCTTCACCCTCAACGACCTGGTCTCCTACAACGACAAACACAATGAAGCCAACGACGAAGGCAACCAGGATGGCAGCAACAACAACCTGTCCTGGAACCATGGCGTCGAAGGCCCCAGCGATGATCCCCAGATCAACGAACTGCGCCAACGGCAAATGCGCAATTTCTTCGCCACCCTGCTGTTGGCCCAAGGCACACCGATGCTGGTCGCCGGCGACGAGTTCGCCCGGACCCAGCACGGCAACAACAACGCCTACTGCCAGGACAGCGAGATCGGCTGGATCAACTGGGACCTGAGTGACGACGGCAAGGCCTTGCTCAAATTCGTCAAGCGCCTGATCAAGCTGCGCCTGGCCTACCCGATCCTGCGCCGTGGGCGTTTCCTGGTGGGCAGCTACAACGAAGACATCGGGGTCAAGGACGTCACCTGGCTCGCCCCGGACGGCAGCGAGATGAGCACCGAACAGTGGGAGGATGGCCATGGCCGCTGCCTGGGCATGCTGCTCGACGGCCGCGCCCAGGAAACCGGCATCCGCCGCAAAGGCGCGGATGCCACGTTGTTGCTGGTGGTCAACGCTCACCATGACATCGTCAACTTTTGCTTGCCTGCGGTGCCGGACGGCGGTTTCTGGACCTGCATGATCGACACCAACCAGCCCTCGGTCCGTGGCCAGGAACGCTTCGAGTTCGACCACCAGTACTCGGTCACCGGCCGTTCGCTGCTGCTGTTCGAATTGCAGCACGAAGATGAGGATTGAACGGGGCGACCTGAGGCGAAAAAAATATCCTGGCGCACTGCGCTGCGCAGGCGACGAACCCCATGCCATGGGCAATACTCTTCCCGCTGCCCCGGTGGATCTTCCGCACGGAGCCCCGGGCACATCAACGGAGCAAGACACCCAGCCTGTCGTTCAGGCGTCTGGAGACGACCGACAGCTCACCTGCACAAGGACGTATCAACATGAAAAGCACCTCGCTCCTCGACGGCCACCTGCCCGCGCAGATCTGGAACGGCGCCCGCCAACTGGACAACCTGCCGGTCATCAACACCCACTCGATCATCCCCGCCGGCGCCCGCGCTGTAGTGATCGCACCCCACCCCGGCGATGAAGTGGTGACCTGCGGCGGGCTGCTGCAATTGTTCGCCAGCCTGGGGCATCCCCTGCAACTGATTTCCGTCACCGACGGCAGCGCCAGCTACCCGGGTTCGCAACTCTGGCCGGAGAAACGCCTGAGCGTGTTTCGCCCCCAGGAAAGTGTCGAGGCCCTGCGCAGGCTGGGGCTGCCCATGCACAGCCTGAAGTGGATTCGAGGCGGTTTTGCCGACACCGCCCTGGCCGAGCGCGAGACGCAACTGACCCACTTCATTGCCCGCTACCTGCGCCCCGACGATGTGTTGTTCAGCACCTGGCGCGAAGACGGCATCGTCGACCATGACACCGTTGGCCGCGCCAGTGCCAAGGCCGCCCAGATGGTCGGGGCGCGCGTCCATGAGGTGCCATTCTGGGCCTGGCACTGGCCGCTGCGCGACCAGGGGCTGATCCCCTGGCACCGCGCGCGCAAGGTGCGCCTGGACAGCTGGACGATCGCGCGCAAGTGCCACGCCATCCACGCCTATGCCAGCCAACTGGATGGCGACCCGGACATGGGCATCGCACCACTGCTGCCCAAGGTGGTCCTGGAGCGCTTGCGCCAACCTTATGAGGTCATTTTTCTGTAAGGCCCACCCGCGTGAATGTCGACGATCGGCGGTGAAACACTGAACTGCCGGCCACGGCATCAGTCGCATGGGTAACCCGCCGCGACTTTCCAGGAGTGCATGTGAACCCCGACCCAGAACGTCAACCCGGCCTAGTCCCGCCGCTGGACAGCCCCCAGCCCGTGCATCGGCTCAGGGTGCTGACCGTCAACACCCACAAGGGATTTACCGCCCTCAACCGCCGTTTCATCCTGCCCGAGTTGCGCGAGGCCGTGCGCAGTACGTCCGCCGACCTGGTGTTCCTCCAGGAAGTGCTGGGCGAGCATGATCGCCACGCCACGCGCCACAGTAACTGGCCTTCGATGTCGCAGTACGAGTTCCTCGCCGACAGCATGTGGAGCGACTTCGCCTATGGACGCAATGCGGTGTACCCCAACGGTCACCACGGCAACGCGCTGCTGTCCAAGTACCCGATCCGTCACCACCGCAATCTGGATGTGTCGATCACCGGGCCCGAACGCCGTGGTTTGCTGCATTGTGTGCTGGACGTACCGGGCCATGCCGAGGTCCACGCCATCTGTGTGCACCTGAGCCTGTTGGAAAGCCATCGGCAGTTGCAAATTGCGCTGCTGTGCCAGTTGATCGAATCGCTGCCCGAGGACGCTCCGGTGATCATCGCGGGCGACTTCAATGACTGGCAACTGCAAGGCAACCTCACGCTCGCTGGGCGCAATGACTTGCATGAGGCGTTCGAACGCCATCACGGGCGCCCGGCCAAGACCTACCCGGCCCGTTTCCCGCTGCTGCGCCTGGACCGCGTGTACCTGCGCAATGCCAGCAGCCACGCCCCCAAAATCCTCGGCAACAAACCTTGGAGCCATCTTTCCGACCACTTGCCCCTGGCGGTCGAGGTGCACCTCTAAATCCAGGGAAAAGCGTAACGCAGAGCTGTTCCCGGATGATTTTCCAGCGAAACAACAGCTTAGAGACTCGTCAATTTTCAGTCAGTTGCAGCACCTAAATTAGCCATACCGCTCATCGTTCAATTTCTTGACGCAGGGCCCCGGGTCTTCTTAGCTAATCCTTACTACCCCCGGAAACAACTCCTGGGGCAGGCCTCCAGCTCCCGTTTCGACGGGCCGCCAAGGCTTGCCTCAATGAAATCGGTCGCCCCTCATTCGGGGTAGGAGAGACGCCAAGACCAGATATGGCATGCGTATGCAGCAAGGTAGACCTCCATGAATACCTCACTTATCCAGCACGAGATAACCGTCACCCTATACACCCTGTCGACTTCGCTGCTGCTGTGTACGTCCATGGAGGTTGTGGCATCGTCTGCCGAAGACGAGGCGATACCCTGGTATCGCCAGGACGTGCCGGCCTCCGCCTTCCCTGCCCCGCCCATGCCTGAATCCGCCCAGTTCATGCGCCAGCCCGGACTCGACAACCAGTTATTGACCATCGAACACGCCGCCCCTAAAGCCTGGCAACAGGTCTACGGCCACGCCGCCACCCAGGCCGAGCAGGATGTCCTCAACTCACAGTTCGCCACAGTCGGCGCTGCGCTGGCCAAGGGGCCGGCCTTGTTGACCGTGCACGGCAACGGCGGCAGCACTCAACGGGTGGGCCTGTTGGGAGGTAGTCATCAGATCCAGGGCAACAGCCAGGGCATGCTGGTCGGTCCGGCCCTGGGCAACCCCAGCACTGATAGCCTGAACGTCCACGGCGACAGCCTGGGCGCGTACTGGAGCCTGACCGGCGCCAACGGCTGGCACGTCGACCTGAGTGCCAGTGGCGGCCGGGTCAGCGGCTTCAGCCGCAACGCCCAGGGCGAACGCCAAGTCACCGAAGGCAACGCGGTGACGTTGTCGGTGGAAGGGGGCTTTCCCATCGGGATCAGCAAGCACTGGGTGATTGAACCCCAGGCGCAGTTGATCAACCAGCGCATTTCCCTGGACACCCCCTACGCCAACGGCAACGCCCAAGCCAATGAATCGAGTACCTGGAGCGGCCGCGTCGGGGCCCGCCTGAAAGGTAGCTACGACATCAATGGCCTGCCGGTCGAACCCTACGTGCGTACCAACCTGTGGCGCCGGATCAACACCAGCGACACGGTGACCCTGGGCGAGGTCGACAAGATCAGCAGCAGCCGCTACTCCTCCACCGTCGAACTGGGCCTGGGGCTGGTCGCCAGGGTCAGCCCCAACGTCAGCCTCTACGTCAGTGCCGACTACAGCAGCGACGTCGACGATAACGACCTCAACGGCCTGATCGGCAGTCTCGGCGTACGGATGCGCTGGTGAGCTTGGTCCGGGCGGCGTTCCGACGATAGCGGTAGGTCAGGCACCCGCGAAGTATCAGGTTGGCCTCTACCCAAGCGGGCGCAACATCAACACCGCCAACGGCGGCAAGTCCAGCACCAGTGACAGCGGCTGGCCGTGGCTGCTCTCTTCTTCAGCCTGTGCGCCGCCGTCGTTACCATAATTGGACCCGGCGTAAATGCCCGCGTCGCTGTTGATCAGCTCGCTCCAGCGCCCGGCGAACGGGACGCCCACCCGGTAGGCCGGACGCGGTACCGGAGTGAAGTTGGCCACCACCAGCACCGGGCGACCGTCCTTGCTCCAGCGCAGCCAGGCGTACACGCTGTTGATCGCATCATCACCAATCAACCACTGGAAACCCTGGGGCACATCATCCTGGTCATGCAGCGCCGGCTCATCGCGGTACAGCTGGTTGAGGTCGCTCACCAGCTTTTGCACACCCTGGTGTTCGGGGTACTGCAGCAAATACCAATCGAGTTGCTGGTCATGGTTCCATTCGCGCCACTGGCCGAATTCACAGCCCATGAACAGCAGCTTCTTGCCCGGATGCGCCCACATGAAACTCAGGTAGGCCCGCAAGTTGGCGAATTTCTGCCAGCGATCGCCGGGCATCTTGTCGATCAGCGAATGTTTGCCGTGCACCACTTCGTCGTGGGAAATCGGCAGGATAAAACGCTCAGACCAGGCGTATACCAAACCGAAACTCAGCTCATTGTGGTGGTGAGCGCGGTACACCGGGTCCTGCTGAATATAGTGCAAGGAGTCATGCATCCACCCCATGTTCCACTTGTAGTCAAAGCCCAGCCCACCTTGTTGGGTGCTTTGGCTGACGCCCGGCCAGGCAGTGGACTCCTCGGCGATCACCAGGGCGCCCGGTGCTTCGAGGTCGACCACGTCATTGAGGTGGCGGACAAAATCGATGGCTTCCAGATTCTCCCGCCCGCCATGGCGGTTGGGCACCCACTCACCGGCCTTGCGCGAGTAGTCGCGATAGAGCATCGAGGCCACGGCATCGACCCGCAGCCCGTCGATATGAAAATGCTTGAGCCAGTGCAACGCCGAGGCCAGCATAAAACCGTGCACCTCGGTGCGCCCCAGGTTGTAGATCAGGGTGTCCCAGTCCTGGTGAAAGCCTTCCAGCGGGTTGCCGTACTCGTACAGTGCGGTGCCATCGAACTGCGCCAGACCATGGGTGTCGGTGGGAAAATGCGCCGGCACCCAATCGAGGATTACCCCAATCCCGGCCAGGTGGCAGGCATTGACGAAGGCGGCAAAGTCACTGGGCGAACCGTAGCGCGCACTGGGCGCGAATTGCGAGAGCGGCTGGTAACCCCAGGAGCCACCAAAGGGATGCTCCATGATCGGCATCAACTCGATATGGGTAAACCCCAGGTTCTGCACGTAGGGAATCAAGCGTTCGGCCAGCTCGGACCAGCTGTACTGGCGCGCCACTTCCCCGACATCGTCCACCTCGCACTGCCAGGAGCCGGCATGCAACTCATAGATCGACAACGGCGCGCTCGACTGGTGACGTTCGCCGCGGGCCTGCATCCAGGCCTGGTCCTGCCAGTCGATGGTCAAGGGCGCGGCGACTTGCGACGCGGTGTCCGGCGGCAACTGGGTGGCCAGGGCCATGGGATCGGCCTTGAGCGGCAAGATCCCGTGGGCCCCCAGAATCTCGTACTTGTACGCTTCCCCCACCTGCAGGCGCGGGATGAACAACTCCCAGACCCCGGAGGGATGACGCAGGCGCATCGGGTGGCGGCGACCATCCCAGATATTGAAGTCACCCACCACCGAGACCCGACGGGCATTCGGCGCCCATACGGCAAACCGCACCCCGTCTACCCCATCGATGTTCTGCAACTGGGCGCCCAGGCAGGCGCTCAAGTCACGGTGGTTGCCTTCGGCGAACAGATACAGGTCCATCTCGCCCAGCAACTGGCCAAAGCTGTAAGGATCCTCGGCCGTCTGCTCGCCACCGGCCCACTGGGTGCGCAGTACGTACGCCTGGGCCTGGGGGAAATGGCCGACGAACAACCCCGGTACCTCGCTGGCCGTCAGGCTGCCCAGCACGTCGCCGCTGTCGCGGGCCAGCACCTGGACGCTCAAGGCGTCCGGCAGGTACGCCCGAATGAACTGGCCGCCGGCGTCGTCCCCGTGGGGTCCGAGAACCGCAAACGGATCCGGATGTTCGGCACGCACCAGTGCCTCGATGTCGCGCGCTGCTGGCAGCAGCGCCTCTTTGATTCCCCGTTCCTTCATCACTGCTCTCCACCTATCTCGGAAAAGGGTTCAAGTCCACTTAACAACCCATAGAGCCCGTGCAACGGCACGGGTAGCCAGGCGGGACGATTTTCAGCTTCGTACAGTACTTCATAAGCGGCCTTCTCCAGGCTGTACAACGCCAGCGCGGCGTCTTCGGCCCCAGGAATCTGCCAGGCATGAGCAAGACTAGCTGTCGCCAGCCGATATGCCTGGACAAAGGCAGCTTGCGCCTCACGCAAATAACGTTCGGTGACCCGCGCGCGGGCGACATCCGCTTGCTCGGTACTGTCGACGCCCTGCCCGTTGCGCGCCATGGCCGCCGCGTAATCGAACGATCGCAGGACCCCGCTGACATCCTTGTACGGACTGTGCTTGCCCCGGCGTTCATGCAATGCCCGCGCCGGTTCGCCCTCGAAGTCGATCAGGTAGGCATCGCCCTTGATCACCAGCACCTGGCCCAGGTGCAAGTCGCCGTGAACCCGCATGCGCAAGCCGCCGGTGGCCTGTTCGGCCAACCCTTGCAGGTGCTTGAGAATGACCTTGCGCTGTTCCAGCAAACGGGCCACCCGCTGCTGATCGGCAGCCCCCAGTTGCCCCTGGTGCTGCTTGAGCAACAACAAGGCGCGTTCCAGTTGCGCGGCGATCGAGGTGTACAACGCCTTCTGATCTTTGGCGGTGGTCACTTCGCTGCCGAACGCCGGGTCCTTGCCGGGTGCTGCCAGCAACAGGTGCATTTCCCCCAGGCGCTGGCCGAGCATGGCCGCGAAATCCTGCAGTTCGCCGAGGGCGTTGTAGTGCTGGTCCTGTTCCGACATGGCATCGGCCAGTTCGTCACGAATCGCCCGCTCGAGGTTGTTCTGGGTCCATTCCCAGGCATCGCCCTGGTTGCTCAGGTAGCCCTGGGCAATCATCAGCAGGTGATCCTCGCCCTGGGTGTCGCGCCGCACCACGGAGCCGAGCAACGGCGAAATATGTTCAAAGCCCGCCGCCGTCAGGTACGCGCCCATCTCCAGCTCAGGGTGCACACCACCGGCCACTTTGCGGATCAGCTTGAGCACCAGGCTGCCTCCGATCACCACTGAACTGTTGGACTGCTCGGCGGACAGGTAGCGCACTTCGGACTCGGCCCCAAGCCCCAGCGCCGCCAGTTGGGCGGTGGGTTGAAAACGAATTTCGCCGTCGCTGGACGCCAGCACCGTCTGCGCCTGAATCGCCTGCAACACCGCCCGCACAAAACTGTCGAGGCTGAACGCATCGGTGACCAGGCCGACCTGCGGCCCACGCCGGACCCGCGACAGGGCCAACTGCTGGGGCAGTGCCGCGCCCATCTGCTCCTCGCCCAGAAAACCGAAAGGCAATTGATAGCGGCTGGTCTGACCCTGGCTGCTGACCTCGATTTCGCTCAACAACACCGGATGCTGGGCATCACCAAACCGCACCCCGTAGGCGATGTGCACCGATTCGATGCTGGCGTCCTTGCCGGCGAACCAGCGACGGTTGAGCAGCCAGCTGGGCAACACGTTTTGCTCCAAAAGGGTGCGCGAGGGTGCTTCGAGCAACTCTTCCATGCGCTTTTTCAGGACCAGGGTAGTGAAGTCCGGCAGGCTCTGCGCCGGTTCCACGTGCCAGCTCGGCATCTGGTTTTCCGCCGCCAGCACGAACCAGTAGAACCCGTAGGGCGCCAAGGTCAGGAGGAAATTCAGCTGGCCGATGGGCGGGAAGGCGTTGCCCCCCAACATCTCCACCGGGACCATGCCGACGTAGGCCGAAAGATCCAGCTCAGCTGCCTGCGCACTGCGCGACACGTTGGCCACGCAAAGAATGGTTTCGTGGCGGCCATCGGTCCCGGTGAATTCCCGGGTGTAGGCGAGGATCCGGCGATTGCTCGGCGAGAGCATTTTCAGGGTACCGCGGCCGAACGCCTTGGACTGCTTGCGCACAGCCAGCATGCGCCGGGTCCAGTTGAGCAACGAGTGGGGATCGCCCGCCTGGGTTTCGACGTTGACCGACAGGTAGCCGTACTGCGGGTCCATGATCGGTGGCAGCACCAGGCTGGCCGGGTCGGCGCGGGAGAAGCCGCCGTTGCGATCGATCGACCACTGCATGGGCGTACGCACACCGTCCCGGTCACCCAGGTAGATGTTATCGCCCATGCCGATTTCGTCGCCGTAGTACAGGGTCGGTGTGCCAGGCATCGACAGCAGCAGGCTGTTGAGCAGCTCGACCCGGCGTCGGTCACGTTCCATCAAGGGTGCCAGGCGCCGGCGGATGCCCAGGTTGATCCGCGCCCGACGGTCGGCGGCGTAGTAGTTCCACAGGTAATCGCGCTCCTTGTCAGTGACCATCTCCAGGGTCAGCTCATCGTGGTTGCGCAGGAAAATTGCCCATTGGCAGTTGGCCGGGATCTCCGGGGTCTGGCGCAGGATATCGGTGATCGGGAAGCGGTCTTCCTGGGCCAGGGCCATGTACATGCGTGGCATCAGCGGAAAGTGGAACGCCATGTGGCACTCGTCGCCGTTGTCGCCGTGGGTATCGCCGCTCTTCTTGTTGTTGTTGCCAAAATACAACTGCGTGTCCTCCGGCCACTGGTTGGCTTCGGCCAGCAGCATGCGGTCCGGGTAATTGGCGTCGATCTCGGCCCGGATCTGCTTGAGCACGTCATGGGTCTCGGGCAGGTTTTCGTTGTTGGTGCCGTCGCGCTCGATCAGGTACGGAATGGCGTCCAGGCGCAGGCCATCGATGCCCATGTCCAGCCAGTAGCGCATCACCGACAGCACCGCCTTCAGGACCTGCGGGTTGTCGAAATTGAGGTCCGGCTGGTGGGAGTAGAACCGGTGCCAGAAATACTGGCCGGCCACCGGGTCCCAGGTCCAGTTGGACTTCTCGGTG
Source organism: Pseudomonas sp. RA_35y_Pfl2_P32 (assembly GCF_963970735.1). Taxonomy (NCBI): domain Bacteria; kingdom Pseudomonadati; phylum Pseudomonadota; class Gammaproteobacteria; order Pseudomonadales; family Pseudomonadaceae; genus Pseudomonas; species Pseudomonas sp. RA_35y_Pfl2_P32. Next base: position 32,599 of record NZ_CAXAQF010000019.1, on the reverse strand, counting down.
TCGAGGAAGATGATCCGCGTGCCGTCGTATTTCTGGTCGTCGTCGGACCACACGTAGAAGTCCCGCGCCGCCGATCCGGGCTTGGCCTTGCGTGCCCGCTGGAACCAGGGGTGCTGGTCGGAGGTGTGGTTGATCACCAGCTCGGTGATTACCCGCAACCCGCGCTTGTGGGCTTCGGCAATGAAGCGCTTGGCATCGGCCATGGTCCCGTAGTCGCTGTGCACGCCCCGGTACTCGGCAATGTCGTAACCATCGTCACGCCGTGGCGAAGGATAGAACGGCAACAGCCAGATGGTGTTGACGCCAAGGTCGGCGATGTAGTCGAGCTTGGCGATCAGCCCGGGAAAATCGCCGATTCCGTCGTTGTTGGAGTCGAAGTAGGATTTGACGTGGACCTGGTAAATCACCGCATCTTTGTACCAGAGCGGGTCATCGCTGAAGGTGGCTGACCTGGGTTTCTTCGCCATTACAATCTCCTGTTCAATGGGGGTGGCAGACGCCGGTCGTGCGGGCCTGATCACGCAGCGCTATAGCGATATCCGCCAGATGCCGAACGGTTGATGCCAGGGCTCGATGCGCATCCATTGGGTCTTGCCGTACCAGGTCCAGCGATGGCCATTCATCAAGTCTTCGCCCTGGGTGACGGCATCGTCCGCCAGGCCCAGCTCCCATAGCGGCAGCTCGAAATGCGCCTCCTGGGCATTGAACGGGTCCAGGCTGACGGCCACCAGAATGAAATTGCTGCCATCGGCGCTGCGCTTGCCGAAGTACAGGATGTTGTCGTTCCAGGCGTTGTACAGCTGCAACCCGAGATGACTGTGCAAGGCCGGGTTCTGCCGGCGGATGCGGTTGAGCTGGGCGATCTCGGCGATGATGTTGCCGGGGGCATTGAAGTCGCGGACGCGGATCTGGTACTTCTCCGAATCCAGGTACTCCTCCTTGCCCGGCACCGGTGCCGACTCGCACAGTTCGAACCCCGAGTACATGCCCCACAACCCCGAGCCCATGGTCGCCAGCGCCGCACGGATAAGAAACCCGGCACGCCCCGACTGGTGCAGGAAGCCGGGGTTGATGTCCGGGGTGTTGACGAAAAAATTCGGCCGGTAGCATTCGCGCCAGGGCGACTGGTTCAGTTCGCTGAAGTAACTGGCCAGTTCCTGCTTGGTATTGCGCCAGGTGAAATAGGTGTAACTCTGGGAATAACCGACCTTGCCCAGGCGCGCCATCATCGCCGGGGTGGTGAAGGCTTCGGCGAGGAAGATCACCTCGGGGTACAACGCACGTACATCAGCGATCAGCCATTGCCAGAACGGCAGCGGCTTGGTGTGCGGGTTGTCGACGCGAAAGATCTTCACCCCCTCCTCCACCCATCCGACTACGATATCGCGCAGTTCCAGCCACAGGCTGGGAATCGCCTCGCGGCTATAGAAGTCGACGTTGACGATGTCCTGGTATTTCTTCGGCGGGTTTTCCGCGTATTTGATCGTGCCGTCCGGACGCCAGTTGAACCAGCCCGGGTGTTGCTGCAGCCAAGGGTGGTCCTGGGAACACTGGATGGCGAAGTCGAGGGCGATTTCCAGACCGTGGTCGGCCGCAGCCGCCACCAGCCGGCGGAAGTCTTCGCGGCTGCCCAGTTGCGAATGAATCGCCTCATGGCCGCCCTCCTCGCTACCGATGGCATAGGGGCTGCCCGGATCGTCCGGGCCGGCCGTCAGGGAGTTGTTCGGCCCCTTGCGGTAACTGCGCCCGATCGGATGGATCGGCGGGAAATACAGCACGTCGAACCCCATGTCCTGAATCATCGGCAGGCGCGCATGCACGTCATTGAAGGTGCCATGGCGCGCGGGGTCGTCGGTGATCGAACGGGGAAACAACTCATACCAACTGGCGAACTGCGCCAGCTCGCGCTCCACGTCCAGCGGGTACTCGGGGCTCACGCTGAGGTAGGCACGGTGATCGGCCTGGCCCATCAGTTCGGCGCTATGGGGATGCAGGAACAACGCAACCTGCTCGGTTTCGAGCAAACCGGACAATTGCTGGTGCAACGCCGTCAGTTGTTCGCGCAGCGGCCCTTCGGCGCGCTCGGCGGCTTGCTTAACGTGCAGCCGGCCTTCCTGCAACTCCAGGCTGACGGGGACGCTCGCCAGGTGCTTCTTGTCCAGCTCGTAGCAAAAACTGGCGAAGTGGTCGATCCAGGCCTCGATGCAAAACCCATGACGCCCCTGGGCCGGCACACGGAAACGACCCTGCCAACCATTGTTGCCCAGGTCGCTCATCACCTCGCTGTGCCACACCTCATCGCCGTCACTGCGCCAGCGCAGCCGTACCGCGAGCTTGTCGTGACCGTCGGCAAACACGTTGCTGGTCACCACTACGTCCTGCCCCACCACCGCCTTGACGGCAAACTGCCCGCCTTCGAGGATCGGCATGGTGTCTTCAATCACGATGCGCGGCAGCAACAGCGCCCGGGACAGTGGCATGTGAGGGTTGTAGTTCAACTCATCAGGTTTCTCAGCCGTCATCGAGCCTCTCTCCTTTACGCCCCAAGGACGCTCATGTGTCTGGGTGTCGTCGGCCAGGTAGTCGCGCACCGAATGAGCTCACTTAGGTTCCGAGCGACAGGCACCGGCAAAAGTTCATCGGGAATTGGCTGGATTCAAATCCTCGGCACAGCGGTCAACCTACTTAAGCACGACTCAGGCCAGATGCCACTGGACGCTTGAGCAATGCCACGCCGCACTTGACCGTTCGTCGCCTTTTTGGGGCGGGTAAGAACTAATAAAAATACGAAGCCTACATAGATATAGGAAAAGCATGACAAGCGTATTAAAAAACTTCGCAAGACCAATCTCAATCAACCTGTTATTAAAAACACGCCAATCGCCGGACAACATTAGAAAAACCCGATAACGATCCTGTTTATACTAAAAAACGCATCCTTCAGACGCCCTCCTTAAACTTGAAGGATTATGATCAGAAGTACGCAAGAGATTTCCCACAACAGAAATCCAGCCCACTTGCATCTCGCTTCTTTACGAACTAAAAATTGAAGGCCACTTGATAAGACGTGGCGCCCACGCAACCGCTAGCCGTGGCGATTGCGGCGGCCCGGGCATTGAATACGCCCACTCAACTCATCCAGACAATGAGTTACCCAAACAACCTATATAAACGCCAAAGTAAAAGGTGGCCTCTCCGATCACCCTCGAAAAAATAAAAACAAGGACAACCATGAAACTCAGCATAGAAAACTATAACTTACTGAACTTCAACAGCGACAGTATTGATACCTCTCCAAGGGGAGTAAGTCGTAAAACATCACCCTCGCTACTGGAGGCGATCAGAAAACTTCAGGGCCGAACAACCATTACAGAAGCTGAACTATCGCGCTTACTCAACGAGCACGACCTTGACGAGCCAGATCTTGCGACGCCAACGTCCTCTCCCCGCTAACCGCTGCGCGAGCTGTATCGACAATTGCCTGGAATCAAATCCACCACCGGGAGGTCAACCCCCGTAAGCAGGACCCACGCCACGCGCCACTGGAGGTTAGACCGATGACCAATCCCTTCCCAGGTGAAACCCCGGACCCGAACATCGACCATCCGGTGATCCCCGAGACCGATCCACAACCGGTTCCCGAGCAGGACCCGCCAGGCACCAACCCGCCACCCCGGGAAGAGCCACCGACGCCGATGCCACCGGTGATTGTCGGCCCGGCATAAAAATCTATCCCTACGGTTCTTTGTCCTTATCGAACCGGTTGACGATCCACGGCATCACGCTGAACACCGCCAGCGCCAGCAGGGTGCTGAGCACTGCCGTCGACTCGCGCCCCATGCCGGCAGCGACGCCGATGGCGGCGGTCATCCACAGGCCGGCGGCGGTGGTCAGGCCTTTGACGTGGTTCTCGTCGCCGTCCTTGCCCTTGAGAATAGTCCCGGCGCCGAGAAAGCCGATGCCGGCGATCACCCCTTGCACCACCCGGCTCATGGCATCGGCCTGGGCCCCGGACATCTGTGGCACCAACACAAACAGGGCCGCGCCCATGGCCACCAGCATGTGGGTCCGGACCCCGGCCGCCTTGCCCTTTTGCTCACGCTCAAACCCCAGGATGGCCCCCAGCAGCGCGGCAATCAGCAAGCGCAGGGTGATGCGCGTCAACTGCGACGCGTCGCCAATGTCGGCGAATTCCGCTTGCAGGGTGATCCAGACTTCATGCCACCAGGCGTCCATGAGGCAGTCCCGAATAGAAGGTTGATAAGGCATGGACCGCGCTGACCGCTAATCGGTTGCAGCGAACGATGGACGGCCCCTGGACCCTAATGTGAAAGCCCCCGTCAACAGTGGAGAGCCCCATGAGCCTGCGTATCGAAAACCTGACCTGCTTTTTCACCACCGAAAGCGGCGAAGAGATTCGCCTGGCCGCTGACGTGACCATCATCACCGACAGTGAAAAGTCGATGTCGGCGGTGGACCTCGACGGTCAGCGCGTGTACATCACCGAAGCAGAAGCCGACGCATTGACCGTAGCAGGTGCGACCGATGGGCGTCGGCACTTGAAGGTCACTGACAGTGATTCGGTGATTTGACTGATCTCCATCAAGCCCCCCGCCAGGCGCCTGGGATAGGCACCTGCGCCACGCCCGGCGGGGTGCATCAAGTTGTCGCAGGGGCGGCTCAGCGGCGCATCTGATCCGCTTTTTAATCCAATACCTGAGTCTGTTATGCAAACAGTTGCCCGCGCATAGTTCATTGGCCTGATGGAGGCTGATGAGCGAAAGACCATGAGCGAAAAAATCCCCGTCCGATTAGTAGAAACATTCGAGCCTTCGCGTTCAAAGATGAAGGCCAAATCCAGCGACAACCAGATCCACACCCGTAGCTTCACCGGTTTGTTCCGCACCTTGCGCGTCAGTGGTGCGGGTTTTCTGTTCCTGGCGTTTTTTGGCACTGTGTGGCTGAACTGGGGTGGCCGCCAGGCCGTGCTCTGGGACCTGGCGCAGAGCAAGTTCCACATCTTCGGCGCGACCTTCTGGCCCCAGGATTTCATCCTGCTCTCGGCGCTGTTGATCATCTGCGCCTTCGGCCTGTTCGCGATCACCGTGTTTGCCGGGCGCATCTGGTGTGGCTACACCTGCCCGCAAAGCTCGTTCACCTGGTTGTTCATGTGGTGCGAAAAAGTCACCGAGGGTGAGCGCAACCAGCGGATCAAGCTGCAAGCCGCGCCCTGGACCCTGGAAAAACTGCTGCGCCGCTCGGCCAAGCACACAATGTGGCTGGCGATCAGCGTACTCACCGGCCTGACCTTTGTCGGTTACTTCACGCCAATCCGGCCACTGGCCGAAGAGCTGCTGACCTGGCAGATGGGCGGCGTCAGCCTGTTCTGGGTGCTGTTTTTCACCGCCGCCACTTACATCAACGCCGGTTGGCTGCGCGAAGCGGTGTGCATGCACATGTGCCCCTACGCACGGTTCCAGAGTGTGATGTTCGACAAGGACACCCTGACCATCTCCTACGACACCGCCCGTGGCGAACACCGTGGCCCGCGCAAGCGTGAGGTGAAGCCGGCCGAGGTGGGCCTGGGCGACTGCATCGACTGCCAGTTGTGCGTGCAGGTCTGCCCCACCGGGATCGACATCCGCGACGGCTTGCAGATGGAGTGCATCGGCTGCGCCGCCTGCATCGACGCCTGCGATTCGATCATGGACAAGATGGGCTACGCCCGGGGCCTGATCAGCTACAGCTCCGAGCACCAGCTACAAGGTGGCAAGACTCACCTGCTGCGCCCGCGCCTGATCGGCTACACCGCGGTGCTGCTGGTGATGATCGGCGCCCTGGTGCTGGCCCTGATGGAACGGCCAATGGTGTCCCTGGACGTCAGCAAGGACCGGGGCCTGTTCCGCGAAAACAGCCAGGGCCAGATCGAGAACATCTACAGCCTCAAGGTCATCAACAAGACCCAGCAGCGCCAGGACTATCGCCTGTCACTGGTGGATGGCGAGGGCTTCCAGTTGCAAGGCAAGACCGAGTTGAGCCTGGCGCCCGGGGAAATTCTCGATGTGCCGGTGTCGGTCGCCATGACCACCGACAAGCCCGCCAGCAGCTCGCAGACCCTGAGCTTCAAGGTCAGCGACAGCGACGAGCCACAGATCAACAGTGTGGCCAAAAGCCGCTTTGTTGCCCCGATGAACCGCTGAGCCTTTACACTGCGGTGCTGCGATCGCGTGCACGTTCGCTCCTGGATACCTGTGGGAGCGAGCCCGCTCGCGAGACAGTCACCTCGATTTTTCTGAATGACATCTATCGGGCTTTCGATGAAACGCTACGAAAAATTCGCTGACGACATTGCCGAGCTGATCCGCTCAGGCGTCCTGGGTCCGGGCCAGCGGGTGCCCTCGGTGCGTTACGCCAGCCAGACGTATGGGGTCAGCCCGTCCACGGTGTTCCAGGCCTACTACCTGCTGGAGCGCCGTGGCCTGATCCGCGCCCGGCCGCGCTCCGGCTACTTCGTCAACACCCACGCCCCCAGCCCGTTTTCCGAGCCGGTGATCAGCAGCCAGGTCAACGAGTCCACCGAAGTCGACGTCAGCGAACTGGTGTTCTCGGTGCTGGACTCGATCAAGGACCCGCACACCGTGCCATTCGGCTCGGCGTTCCCCAGCCCGACCCTGTTTCCGCTGCAACGCCTGGCCCGTTCGCTGGCCAGTGCCAGCCGCGAAATGGACCCGCGCATGGTGGTCACCGACATGTCGCCGGGCAACCCGCAACTGCGCCGGCAAATCGCCCTGCGCTACATGGTCGGCGGGCTGATGCTGCCCATGGAAGAACTGCTGATCACCAACGGCGCGCTGGAAGCCCTCAACCTGTGCCTGCAGGCCGTCACCGAACCTGGCGACCTGGTGGCCATCGAGGCCCCGGCCTTCTACGCCAGTCTGCAAGTGCTCGAACGGCTCAAGCTCAAGGCCGTGGAGATCCCGGTACACCCGCGCGATGGCATCGACCTTGGGGTGCTCGCGCAAACCCTCGAACGCCACCCGATCAAGGCCTGCTGGTGCATGACCAGCTTCCAGAACCCCATGGGCGCGACCATGCCCGAGGCCAAGAAACAGGAACTGGTGGCGTTGCTGCGCCGTCATCAGGTGCCGCTGATTGAAGACGACGTCTACGCCGAGCTGTACTACGGCCAGCAAGCGCCAAAACCGGCCAAGGCCTTCGACACCGAGGGTCTGGTGATGCACTGCGGTTCGTTCGCCAAGAGCCTGGCTCCCGGCTACCGCATTGGCTGGGTGGCCGCCGGGCGCTACGCGCAGAAGATCGAACGATTGAAACTGATGACCTCGCTGTGCGCCTCGATGCCGGCCCAGGCCGCGATTGCCGATTACCTGCAACACGGCGGCTACGACCGCCACCTGCGCAAGTTGCGGTATGCCCTGGAAGAACAGCAAAGCGCCATGCTGGCGGCCATCGCCCGCTACTTCCCGGCGCAGACCCGTGTCAGCCAACCGGCCGGCGGCTACTTCCTGTGGCTGGAGTTGCCGGAGCAGATGGACTCGTTGAAGTTGTTCCAGATGGCCCTGGCCCAGGGCATCAGCATCGCGCCAGGGCCGATCTTTTCTCCGACCCGGCGTTTTCGCAACTGCATCCGCCTGAACTATGGCAGCCCCTGGACCGAGGACACGGAAAAGGCCATGGAGACCCTGGGCCGGATCGTGCGCTCGTTCTAGCGCCCGCCCGCCACGTCGATGAAGGTCCCGACGGCATAGGACGCCTTGTCCGAGAGCAGCCAGATGATTGCCTCGGCCACTTCGTCGGGGCGCCCGCCACGGGCCATGGGGATGCCCGATTCGAGCTTGCTGACCCGGTCCGGGTCGCCGCTCAGGGCATGGAAGTCGGTGAAGATGTAGCCGGGACGCACCGCGTTGACCCGGATGCCTTCGCCGGCGACTTCCTTGGACAGACCGATGGTGAAGGAATCCAGTGCGCCCTTGGAGGCGGCGTAGTCGACGTATTCCCCCGGCGAACCGAGACGCGAGGCGACCGACGAGACGTTGACGATGCTGCCCCCCTGCCCGCCGTGTTTGGGCGACATGCGCAGCAGCGCGTGCTTGGCGCAGAGCATCGGCGCCAGGACGTTGGTCTTCATGATGTTCAGGATGCGAAACTCGGACATGTCCTCGACGCGGGATTTCTGCCCGACCGTGCCGGCGTTGTTGACCAGCGCGGTGACCCGCCCCAGCTCATTGTCCACACGCTGGAACAGGCTGATCACTTCGTCTTCGTTGCTGACATCGGCACGCACCGCGATCGCCTGGACCCCCAGCGCACGAACCTGGGCCAGGACCCGATGGGCCGCCTCTTCGTCCGCCTGGTAGTTGATGCAGATGCGATACCCCTGCACTGCCGCCAGTAACGCCGTGGCCGCGCCAATACCGCGACTGCCACCGGTGATGACGATGACTTTATCCATGTTTGCTTATTCCCCTATTCAGACGTGTAACCTCGCGTGACAAGGATACCCGCCACAGCCGGGTTTTGCATGGGCACGAACAGCCGGGGGTCAGCCGCAGGCTTTTCTGCCGATCGGTTAAGCGTGTAGGAGCGAGCTTGCTCGCGAAAAACGTCAACGATAACGCGTGCATTCAGTATAAACGCGGTGCCTTTGAGTTCTTCGCGAGCAAGCCGCAAGCGGGCGCCCGCTCCTACAATGGTCGGCGTCGCTTACCCCAAGACGCCGGAGCCACGGCCTACAGCCGGCCGAGCAAATGGCTCATCGCGGTCTTCAGCTTCATCGGCCGCACCGGCTTGTGCATCAGGGTATGGCCCAGTTCGCGGATCTGCTGCTTGAGTTCGTTGCTGTAGTTGGCGGTGATCATCATCGCGGGAATCGCACAGGCGCGCCGGGCGTTGATCCGGGCCACGGCGTCCACACCGTTCTGTTCGTCGTCCAGGTGATAGTCGGCAATCAACAGGTCAGCCTCGGCGTGGTAGTTGTCCACCTGGCGTGCCAGGTCCTGCTCGGACAACGCCGTCACCACCCGGCAGCCCCAGCCTTCGAGCAAGGTGCGCATGCCGGCGCAGATCGCCGCGTCGTTATCCAGCACCCACACCCGTGCGCCCCGCAGGCGCTCGAGCATCGGTTCGCTGATGGCCAGGCGCGGCAGGGCCTTGGGCGCCGTGGCGCTGAGGGGCACTTCCACGGAAAACACCGAGCCGCGACCGGGCCAGGAGCGCACGTGGATCCGGTGCCCGAGAATTCCGGCGATTTTTTCCACGATCGCCAACCCCAGGCCCAGGCCCCGGTCCTGATGGGGGCGCTGCACGTCACCGCGCTTGAACTCCTGGAAAATTTCCTCCAGGCGGTCCTCGGCGATGCCCATGCCGCTGTCCCAGACCTCGATCGACAACCGCTGGTGCTGGCGCCGGCAACCCAGCACCACGCGGCCGCTGTAAGTGTAGCGAATGGCATTGCTCAGCAGATTGCGCAGGATCCGCGCCAGCAACTGGATATCGCTGCGCACCAAGGCCGAACAGGCCACGAAGTGCAACTCCAGCCCCTCGCTGCGGGCCACCTGGGTGTACTCCGCAGCCAGGTTCTCGAGCAACTCGCTCAAGGCGAACGGGGCGATGTCGGCGGTGATCACCCCGGCATCCAGCTTGGAAATATCGACCAGGGTGCCCAGCAGGTTTTCCACGTCCTCCAGCGAGTTGCTGACATTGCGCACCAGCACTTCGTTGGCCTGGGGCTCGCGACGTTCGAGCAAGGCCCCGGTAAACAGGCGCGCGGCGTTCAACGGTTGCAGCAGGTCATGGCTGACGGCGGCGAGAAACTTGGTCTTCAACAGGTTGGCCCGTTCGGCTTCCAGCTTGGCCTCGCGCAGCCGCGACTCCACGCGCCGGCGCTCGTCGATCTCGCTGCGCAGTTGATTGTTGAGGGTGGTCAGCTCCGTGGTGCGTTCGCGCACCCGTAACTCGAGGTTCTGATAGGCCTGGTGCAGCGCCTCGGCGGTACGCCGGCGCTCGGTGATGTCGCGGATCAACACAAAGATCCCCACCACCTCGCCGCTGGCCAGGCGATTGGGCACGTAGGAGCGCAACATGTAGCGCTCCTGATTGTTGATGTTGGTCTCGGCAAACTCGAAGGTCACGCTCTCGCCCGCCAACGCCCGCGCCACATAGGCCTCCAGGCGTTGGTAGTGCTGCTCACTGTGGACCTCGCGCAGGCTCTGGCCGAGCATCACCCCCCGCGGCCAGCAGTACCACTCTTCGTAGACCTTGTTGGTGAACTCGTAGACCAAGTCGGCGTTGAGGTAGGCGATGAGGGCCGGTACGTGGTCGGTGATCAGGCGGATCCAGCGCTCGCTTTCGCTCAACGCTTCGGCGTGCTGGTAGCGCTCGGTGATGTCGGTGAAGGTGTTGACGAAACCGCCGGTGGGCAGCGGATGGGTGCGGATCTCCAGGACCCGGCCATCGTACAGGCGCTGTTCGCACTCCTGCACGGGGCGGCCGTTGGCGTCGCGACTGGCGGGGGTCAGCAGCTGCAGTTCGCTGTCGCCGATGACCTCGCTGAACGGTCGATGGGCGGCCACCGGGGCCAGCCCGCTGAGCTCGAGAAAGCGCCGGTTCCACAACTCCAGCACGCCCTCGGCGTTGACCATCGCCACCCCTTGGGACAGGTTGTCCACCGCCCGTTGCAGCAAATGGGATTTTTGCGCCACCGCCTGCTCACGGCGCACGGTTTCGCTTTGCTTGACCTCGGTGATGTCGGTGAACAGGATCACCCGCCCGCCCTCCTGGGTCGGCCGCTCGCTGACCTGCAGCCAGCGGCCGTTATGCAGGCGATACAGCAGGCTTTCGTCGGCGCTGCCCCGGGGTTCCTCGGTAAACAGCCCGGTCCCGGTCATCAGGCGCTTGACCTCGGCCAGGCGCATGCCGGCGATGATCCGCACCCGGCTGTTGCTCCAGAACGCCTTGAAGCGGCTGTTGAACAGGACGATGCGCTGGTCGGCGTCGAACAGCACGAAGGCGTCGGAAATGCTCTCGATGGCATCGATCAGGTGCTGGTGGGCGGTCTCGGCCCGCAGCCGTGCGTCACTGAGCAGGTGATTGCCAGCCTTGAGCTCGGCCATCGCCTGGTTCAGCGCGTCAGTCCGCTCGCGCACCTGTTCGGCCAGCACCACCGAGTGCTGGAACGCCGCATAGGGGTCGTTGCCACGGGTGACGCCGGATTCGATGCGCTCGATCAAGGCACTGTTGATGCGAGCCAGTTTCTGGTTGTCGCGCTGCAGGCTGGTGATCTGTGCCTGCAGCTCAGCGTTTTGCTGGGGATCGGCCACGGGCAATGGCAACCCCGGTAAAGGTCTGGTTGATGTGCATGCCATTGAACTGTTCTCCGTAGGTGTTGAAACCCATCACCCGCTGGTCCCGCAAAAACCCGCCGATCTGCTCCAGCTTGCCGCTGCCTTCCAGTTCCAGGCGCCGCAGGAAACAGTCGCAACCGATGGTCAGCAACAGCTCGCCGAGACGTTCCTGCAATCCTTCGAACAGGCACTCCAGGTTCGGCAGCATCGGCCCCGGTGTCATGGCGGTGAGGACGATGCCGTTTTCCACGGCGCAATAGAAACTCAGGCTCTGGTCCGGGTGTACCTGCTGGATCGCCCGCACGTAATACTGCTCGTTGATGCGCACGGCCAAGGGGTGGGCGGCAAAAATCCGATGATCGAGCTCGGCCACTGGCACGCCGATGTGCCGGGCGTATTCCTCGGCGGCCGGCTCGGCGTTGAGTTCGAACACCCGCCTGGAAGCGCTGTCGGCACCGGTCACCACCAGCTTTTCCGCGCGCGGCAGGATGTGGTGGGTGGTGAACACTTCAAAGTCGAGCCAGGTGTTGACCAGCACCACCACCGCCGCGCCGCTGTGAAACGCGCCGCCGAAGTACACATGGGTGTGGGTCAGGTAATTGTCGTCACCGGCCGAACCACCGAAGTGGGGGATGTCGCCCAAGGCTGCACTGAGGGCGGCCAGGACCATCTCCTCGCGGCTGGACAGCCCATCGAGCAGGGTCAGGGCAAAGGTGTTGCCCTTGATCGGCGCCAGGGTGTTGCTGCGACAGCCGCTGACCAGGCGCTCGACCATCTGCTGCGCGTCGATCAGGCTGAAGTGCTCCATCTCGTCGATCAGCTCGGTGGAAATGGAGAAGTGCCGGTGATCGAAACCCACGGCGGTCACGCAGTTGCGGCCGTAACCCTGGGGGGTGATTTCCCCGGCGCTGGTGCAGCCCACCAGGCGGATCCCGCCGAACCCCTGCTGCAGAGCCTGGCCCAGCGCCTGCAAGTCGTACTCGGCAGAACAGAAAAACAGCACAAACCCCAGGTGCGGGTGCAACAACTGCCGCGCCAGTTCCTGGGCCACTTGTTGCGCGTCACTGGCCTGGGACATGGCGCTGACGACCCCTTCACTCTGGACCTGCTGCATCGTCGCCTCCGGCAGGTGCGCATGGTTGAGGCTTGAGTGTACGAAGGCGAAGGACCGCGACCTATGCTACTTGGGTAGCGGTCTGGCGCTTCGATGGGATGAGAGGGGTGCGACGCCGGCCGTGATGCGCACAGCCAGCGCCACACCGGGGGTTACCAGGTCAGCACCGCACCCACGGCAAAGGTATCGGTGTCTTCGTTCTGATCGCTGCTGTCGTGGCCGTTGATTTCGAACTGGTTGTACTCGGCCACCAGCTTGAGGTTGTCGTTGACGTCGTGGAACAGCGCGACGCCACGGGTCTCGTAGTCCGCGCCGCTGCCGACCACGCCATTGCCATCGTCGTGGGTCTTGCCGTAGGACAGGGCCAGGCGGTTCTTGCCCAGCTTGTAGGAGCCCTGCAACAGGTAACCGTCGCTGTCGACATTGCGCAGCGTGGGTTCGCCGGCGTTGTTGGTGTAGAACGGGTTGATGCCCTTGGCCTGGAAGCCGGAACCGGTCAGCGACAGCCCGCCCATCTTGGCCTGCACGCCGTAACCGACACCCTTGGAGGTGATCGTGTCGACGCTGGAGTCGGTATTGTCGGAGGTCTGGTAGCTGCCGTTGACCCAGCTGTAGATCTTCGCCCCGGCGAGGTCGAACTGGTAGGTGATCTCGCTCTCGGTCCGCGGATTTTCCTGGTAGGCCTTGCCGGTCGGGCTGCTGTCGTTGGTGTCGACCGGATCCATGATCCCCACGGCCACCCGCAACCCGTCCATCACTGGCGTGCGGTAGGTGATTTGCGAAGTCGGGAACGGGTACGGGTAGCCAGTGCCGATGTTGCCGAACGACACGCCGCCGCCGTCCACCAGGCCCAGGGTGTCACTGACCTGGCCATAACCGGCGAGCAATTCATCGAGCAGGATGTTGGAGCGGGCAAACAGCCCGAAGTCCTTGCCGATCAATACCTCGCCCCACTCCGGGTTGGCCACCGTGCCGTAGAACTGGCGCACGTCGATGGCGGTGTCGGTGCCGTTGGTTTCGCTGTCGTTGATGGTCACCCAGAACGAAGCCCGGGCGCCGAGCTTCAGGTCATCGACCTGCTTGCCCATGTTGAAGCCCAGGTAGTTGGGCAAAAACCCCATCTTCACCCGCGACTGGCGGCGGTCGTACTGATCGCCGGCGCGGTCGACGTCACTGTTGACGTAGAAGGCGTTGACGTAGCCGTCGGTGGAGAACGTGGTCTGGTCCTTGTCGTAGAGCATGATCTCGGCCTCGGCGAACGAACTGAGGCCCAGGGTGGACAGACTGGCGATAAAGGCTGGCAAGAAACGGTGCTGGAAGTTCTTATTGTTGTGCATGGCGCGCTCCGCAACGGGGACTTGATGTCGGAGGCGATTATCGAAAGCCGCCCGGCAGCGTCATACGCTGCCTTGGAGGCGGTTGCCAGGTGCTTTGGGCTGGCGGGTGATGGGCAGCAAATACGGCGTAAGACCGGCCCCGGCCGAGGCCCACCACTTTGGGCGTACGCCTCTTTTACCGTAGGAGCGCAGCTTGCTCGCGATGGCGGTGCGTCAGACGTCGTCGATGTGGAAAGGACCGGCCTCATCGCGAGCGAGCTCGCTCCCACAGGGATTTTGGGTGCTCACGGGTTTTGCATACACCCACCAACGTGGTGTGCAGGCTTCTAATCGTCAGGCCTGGGCCTTTACCAGCATGTACAGCGCAACCACCCCGCACACGCTGGCAAAGCCGACCTGCAACGCGCGGGCCGGGACATGGGCGCAGAGCCTGCGACCGACCAGCATGCCGAGGATACTGGCGACAATGAACGCCACCCCCTGGCGGTCGATACGTACGCCTGCATGGAAGGCACCAATAACGCCAAAGCGGCGCGCAAAGAAAATGAAAAACCTAAAAACAGATCCCTCTGAAGGAATTTTCTGAAAAATCAAACAAAAAATATGAGTACTTGAAATTTCAAACCTCAAAAAATATACATACATCTACAAAACACCAATCTCAATAATTACAGGCTGTCTTTTCAAAACAGAGGCATTATGAAAAACGCGATATCACCTACAAGAAGTGAAAATTTTTCCGAATGGTATCAACAAGTCATCAGTCAGTCTGAACTGGCTGAAAACTCTCCCGTTAGAGGTTGTATGGTCATCCGCCCTTGGGGCTATGGCATATGGGAGCAGATTCAACGAGAGCTTGATCAAAAGTTCAAAGACACAGGCCATGTGAATGCCTATTTCCCACTTTTGATCCCATTATCCTTTCTTCAAAGAGAAGCAGAACATGTCGATGGTTTTGCTAAGGAGTGCGCGGTCGTAACCCATCACCGCCTAGAACAGACAGCAGATGGAAAACTCACTCCCGCAGGTGAACTGGAAGAGCCTTTGATCATCAGACCTACCAGCGAAACGGTGATCGGTGCCTCCTTCTCACGATGGGTGCAAAGTTATCGGGATTTGCCACTACTCATCAACCAGTGGGCCAACGTCCTGCGCTGGGAAATGCGTCCAAGGATCTTCCTGCGCACCTCAGAGTTCCTGTGGCAGGAAGGCCACACCGTTCACAGCTCCAGTGAAGAGGCCTTAGACGAGACGCTGAAGATGCTGGATATCTATGAACGGTTTACTGTCGAGCACTTGGCCATACCAGTAATCAAGGGCGAAAAGTGCTCATGGGAACGCTTCCCAGGCGCCGTCAGCACCTACACCATCGAGGCAATGATGCAGGACGGCAAGGCCCTACAGGCGGGAACTTCACACTTTCTGGGACAGAACTTCGCCCAAGCTTCAGACATCCGCTTCGTGAACAAGGAAGGGGTAAAAGAGGTGGCCTGGACCACTTCATGGGGCGTTTCCACGCGTTTGATTGGTGCCATGATCATGGCCCATGGCCCATGGCGATGACGATGGCTTGGTGATCCCACCGCTGGTTGCACCGACGCAGATCATCATTGTTCCGATCGTACGCAGTGAACAGGATGCCGAAGCCATCCATGCTTACTGCGACAAGTTGCAAAAGCAGATCTCCCGAAAAAAACTGAAAGGACAAAATCTGCGTGTAAACATTGATAAGCGGGACATGAATGGCGGCGAAAAAAAATGGTATCACATCAAGCGCGGCGTGCCTGCTCGGGTCGAAGTCGGAATAAAGGAACTGGAACAGAACATGGTTTCTTATTCTCGCAGAGACAGCAGCAAGAACACGTTAAACGTTGAGATGATTAGCTTTGTTAAAGACTTGCCAAAAATCCTGCAAACTATTCACGCAGGCATGCTTGAAAATGCCAGAAAAAAGCTGTCGAACAATACCGAAACAGTTACTACACTTGACAACTTCAAACAAGCTCTCAAACGAAAGGACAAACTCAACACATTTGTTCTCGCCCCCTTCATCGATGACGAGAAAATTGAGAAAGCCATCAGCGAACTGGGGGTAAAAGTTCGATGCATTCCACTCGCTCAACCCAAGGTTGCAGCCACCTGCTTATTTACAGGTCAGCCCACCAACTCCTGGGCACTGTATGCGAAGTCATATTGATCCTTGATCACCAACAGCCCCGTTTGCCAGGGGCTTTTTTGTTACCGGCTGAATTAACTTTCCCCCTTCTACTCTCGGGCTTATGCCCGGAACAACATACAACCCGCCACTACCAAGCAAACACTGGCGAATCCCAGTTGCAACACTCGGGCCGGCATGTGGGAAGCTATCTTCCGGCCGATCAGCATCCCAACAATGCTCGCGAAGATGAACACTGCGCCGGTGGCGTTGATGAACACTCCGGCGTGGAAGGCACCGATAACGCCAATCAGCGAAATCAGGCTGATGACCATCAACGACGTGGCGACGATGCCGCGCATCTGCACGTCGGTCAGTTGCTTGAACGCCGGGACAATCAGGAACCCACCGCCCACCCCCAGCAACCCCGACACCACTCCGGTCACTGCGCCGAGCGCGGCCAGGGTCGCGGTGCACTTGGCGGTCCAGGAAAAGCGCCCGGTCTGCTGATCGAGCATGCAGTTCTTCTGCCCCCAGTTGGCGTGGCCGTGATCGCTCGGACCGGCATCCTGGCGTTCACGGCGCAGCATGCGCACGGCCACCATGACCATCAGCAGGCTGAACAACAGCATGAGGATTTTTTCCGGTAACTGATGGGCGAAATAAATGCCCAGGGGGGAAAACACCGCCCCCAACAATGCAATCAACAACGCCGCGCGGTAGCGCACCAGGCCGTGGTGCAAGCCATCGATGGCCCCCACCGCCGCCGCGCTGCCCACTGCAAACAGGGCCACCGGGGCCGCCTGGGTCATGCTCCAGCCCAGACCGAGCACCAGCGCCGGGACCGCCAGAATGCCACCCCCTGCCCCCGTCAAGCCCAGCACCAGCCCCATCACCACGCCAAACACACTCGCCAGCAACATAAAACACTCATGGTCCGCGAAAAAAGCCGGGAACGCCCGGTATCGATGCCTGACAGGATAGAGCGCGCGCGGCTTTTTTCCTGCATTGAATTGTCCGGGGGCTGGTCAAGCCAGGGACGATGCCACTACCCTCAAGGCTTGTCCCGCCAGAAACGGCCACCATGCCCGCCTTGATAGAAGCCTTCCTCGACCCCACCTCGTCGACCTACAGCTACGTGATCTACGAAGGCCGTGGCGGCGCTTGTGCGATCGTCGACCCGGTGCTCGACTACGATCCCGCGTCCGGCCACACCTCCACGGTCCAGGCCCAGCGCATCATCCGCTTCGTGCGCGACCAGCGATTGCAGGTGCAATGGCTGCTGGAAACCCACGCCCACGCCGATCACCTGTCCGCCGCCCCCTACCTGCGCCGCGAACTGGGCGGCAAGATCGCCATCGGCCAGGCCATCGACCAAGTACAGGCGGTGTTCAAGGACCTGTTCAACCTGGAACCGGGATTTGCGGTCGACGGTTCGCAGTTCGATCATCTGTTCGCGCCAGACGAAGTTTTTACCATCGGCAACCTGACAGCCAAAGCCCTGCATGTGCCCGGGCACACCCCGGCAGACATGGCGTACCTGATCGACGATCAACTGATCCTGGTGGGCGATACCCTGTTCCTGCCAGACGTCGGCACGGCCCGCTGCGACTTCCCCGGCGGCAACGCCGCGCAAATGTTCGCCTCGATCCAGCGTCTGCTGGCCTACCCCGCCACCACCCGCCTCTACGTCTGCCACGACTACCCACCGCCCGACCGCACGCCACACTGCCAGAGCACCGTCGGCGAGCAACGCGCGCACAACCTGCATGTGCACGATGGCATCGACGCAGCCACGTTCATCGCCATGCGCACCGAACGTGATGCCGGACTGGGCATGCCGACCCTGTTGTTGCCGGCGATCCAGGTCAACGTGCGAGCAGGCCACCTGCCGCCGCCGGAAGACAATGGCGTGGTGTACCTGAAAATCCCGATCAACCAACTCTGAAGCGGTGGATGAGCAATAGCCCGTGGGATCACCCAGGGAGCAGATCCGCGACGCGTCAACCCCCCAACGTCAACCCATTCGCCGGTAAAGGCAACGCCGTTTTGTACCGCACCTGCTTGAGGGCAAAACTGGAACGGATGTTGGCCACCCCCGGCACCTTGGTCAGAAAATCCATCATGAAGCGCTCCAGCGACTGAATGGTCGGCACCAGCACCCGGATCAGATAGTCCGGATCCCCGGCCATCAAATAGCACTCCATCACCTCCGGACGATCGGCAATCGCCTCTTCGAAGTGCTGCAGCGCCTCCTCCACTTGCTTCTCCAGGCTGACGTGAATGAACACATTGACGTGCAGCCCCAGCAAGTCGGCATCCAGCAGCGTCACCTGCTCACGAATCAGCCCCAGTTCCTCCATGGCCTTGACCCGATTGAAACAGGGCGTGGGCGACAGGTTTACCGAGCGGGCAAGGTCGGCATTGGTGATGCGCGCGTTCTCCTGAAGGCTATTGAGAATGCCGATATCGGTACGGTCCAGTTTGCGCATGAGACAAAAACACCTGTTTTTTATGTTTATGCAGTTTTTTTATCCTCAAATGATCTCAAGCGCAACGAAACAGAGATAAATATTCTTCTGCGCCGGGCCTATGATTGTTGTAGGACAAGATTCCTTCGACCCGAAGGATGAACGTCAGCTCACTACAAGAAATTCACAAGATCGAGCGTAGAAGCCATGAAAGAAGCGTATGAACCGCTGCGCCTGCACGTGCCTGAACCATCGGGCCGTCCTGGATGCAAAACCGACTTCTCCTACCTGCATCTGACCGATGCGGGCACTGTGCGCAAACCCCCAATCGACGTAGAACCGGCCGACACCGCCGACCTGGCCCGTGGCCTGATTCGCGTGCTCGACGACCAGGGCAATGCCCTGGGACCGTGGGCTGAAGGCGTGCCGGTGGAGATCCTGCGCAAAGGCATGCGTGCCATGCTCAAGACGCGGATCTATGACAACCGTATGGTGGTCGCCCAGCGCCAGAAAAAAATGTCGTTCTACATGCAAAGCCTTGGCGAAGAAGCCATCGGCAGCGCCCAGGCCCTGGCCCTGAACATCGACGACATGTGCTTCCCCACCTACCGTCAGCAAAGCATCCTGATGGCCCGTGAAGTGCCCCTGGTGGACCTGATCTGCCAACTGCTGTCCAACGAGCGCGATCCGCTCAAGGGCCGGCAACTGCCGATCATGTATTCGGTCAAGGACGCGGGTTTCTTCACCATCTCCGGCAACCTGGCGACCCAGTTCATCCAGGGCGTGGGCTGGGGCATGGCCTCGGCGATCAAGGGCGACACCAAAATCGCCTCGGCCTGGATCGGTGACGGCGCTACCGCCGAATCGGACTTCCACACCGCCCTGACCTTCGCCCACGTGTATCGCGCGCCGGTGATCCTCAACGTGGTCAACAACCAGTGGGCGATTTCCACCTTCCAGGCCATTGCCGGCGGTGAAGCCACCACCTTCGCCGGGCGTGGCGTGGGCTGCGGCATCGCCTCGCTGCGGGTCGACGGCAACGACTTCATCGCGGTCTACGCCGCGTCCGCCTGGGCTGCCGAGCGTGCGCGCCGCAACCTGGGCCCGACCATGATCGAATGGGTCACCTACCGCGCCGGTCCGCACTCGACTTCCGATGATCCGTCCAAGTACCGCCCTGCCGATGATTGGAGCCACTTCCCGTTGGGTGACCCGATCGCCCGCCTCAAGCAGCACATGGTGAAACATGGCCACTGGTCCGACGAGGAACACACGGCCCTGAGCGCCGAACTGGAAGCCGAAGTGATAGCCGCGCAAAAAGAAGCCGAGCAGTACGGCACCCTGGCCGGTGGCCAGATCCCGAGCGCCGCGACCATGTTCGAGGACGTCTACAAAGAGATGCCGGAGCACTTGAAGCGCCAGCGCCAGGAGTTGGGGATCTGACATGAACGATCACAACAATCACATCGAGTTGGAAACCGCCATGACCACGACCACCATGACCATGATCCAGGCCCTGCGCTCGGCCATGGACGTGATGCTGGAGCGCGACGACAACGTAGTGGTGTTCGGTCAGGACGTCGGCTACTTCGGTGGCGTGTTCCGTTGCACCGAAGGCCTGCAGAACAAGTACGGCACCTCGCGGGTGTTCGATGCGCCGATCTCGGAAAGCGGGATCGTCGGCGTCGCCGTCGGCATGGGCGCCTACGGCCTGCGTCCGGTGGCTGAGATCCAGTTCGCCGACTATGTCTACCCGGCGTCCGACCAGATCATTTCCGAAGCGGCCCGCCTGCGTTATCGCTCGGCCGGCGAGTTCACCGCCCCGATGACCCTGCGCATGCCGTGCGGCGGTGGCATCTACGGTGGCCAGACCCACAGCCAGAGCATCGAAGCGATGTTCACCCAGGTCTGCGGCCTGCGCACCGTGATGCCGTCCAACCCCTACGACGCCAAGGGCCTGCTGATCGCCTCCATCGAAAACGATGACCCGGTGATCTTCCTCGAGCCGAAACGCCTGTACAACGGCCCGTTCGACGGCCACCACGACCGCCCGGTTACCCCGTGGTCGAAACACCCGGCCGCGCAAGTACCGGACGGCTACTACACGGTGCCGCTGGACGTCGCAGCGATCACCCGTCCGGGCAAGGATGTGACCATCCTCACCTACGGCACCACCGTCTATGTCTCCCAGGTGGCCGCTGAAGAAAGTGGCATCGATGCCGAAGTCATCGACCTGCGCAGCCTGTGGCCGCTGGACCTGGAAACCATCGTCAACTCGGTGAAGAAGACCGGCCGTTGCGTGGTCGTCCACGAAGCCACCCGCACCTGCGGGTTTGGCGCCGAGCTGGTGTCGCTGGTACAGGAACACTGCTTCCACTACCTGGAAGCGCCGATCGAACGTGTAACCGGTTGGGACACCCCCTACCCGCACGCGCAAGAGTGGGCGTATTTCCCAGGGCCGTCCCGTGTGGGCGCGGCGTTGAAACGGGTCATGGAGGTCTGAATGGGCACGCACGTTATTAAAATGCCGGACATTGGCGAAGGCATTGCAGAAGTGGAACTGTCGGTATGGCACGTCAAGGTGGGCGACCTGGTGGTCGAAGACCAGGTCCTGGCCGATGTGATGACCGACAAGGCGATGGTCGATATTCCTTCGCCGGTGCACGGCAAGGTCATTTCCCTGGGCGGTGTGCCTGGTGAAGTGATGGCCGTGGGCAGCATCCTGATCAGCATCGAAGTCGAAGGCGCGGGTAACTACAAGGAATCCCCACAGCCGGCTGTCGTGGCCGAGGTCAAGGCCGAGCCCGCCAAAGCGGCGCCGGCAGCCGCCCCCAAGGTCGAGGCCGTAGCCCCCAGCAAACCTGCGGCAGCCTGCCGTCCGGCGCCCCAGGCGCCGGTGGCACGCACCGCCAACGAACGCCCGCTGGCCTCGCCGGCCGTGCGCAAGCATGCCCTGGACGCCGGTATCCAGTTGCGTCTGGTCCAGGGCACCGGCCCTGCCGGGCGTATTCTCCACGAAGACCTGGAGGCCTACCTGGCACAGGGGCCTGGAGCATCCAGCGCGGCCGGCACTGCCTACCGCGAACGGCATGACGAAGAGCAGATCCCGGTCATCGGCATGCGCCGCAAGATCGCCCAGCGCATGCAGGACGCGACCCAGCGCGCAGCGCACTTCAGTTACGTCGAAGAAATCGACGTCACCGCCGTGGAAGAGCTGCGGGCGCACCTCAACGAAAAACACGGCGCGAGCCGCGGCAAGCTGACCTTGCTGCCGTTCCTGGTGCGTGCCCTGGTGGTTGCCCTGCGCGACTTCCCGCAGATCAACGCCCACTACGATGACGAAGCCCAAGTGATCACCCGCCTTGGCGCCGTGCATGTGGGCATCGCCACCCAGGCTGACATTGGCCTGATGGTGCCCGTGGTGCGCCACGCCGAAGCCCGTAGCCTGTGGGACAGCGCCGGGGAAATCGCCCGCCTGGCCACGGCCGCGCGCAATGGCAAGGCCAGCCGCGACGAACTGTCCGGTTCCAGCATCACCCTGACCAGCCTCGGCGCCCTGGGTGGAATTGTCAGCACCCCGGTGCTGAACCTGCCGGAAGTGGCGATCATCGGGGTCAACAAGATCGTCGAGCGGCCCATGGTGATCAAGGGCCAGATCGTGATCCGCAAAATGATGAACCTCTCCAGCTCCTTCGATCACCGGGTGGTCGATGGCATGGACGCAGCACAATTCATCCAGGCCCTGCGTGGTTTGCTCGAACAACCCGCTACGCTGTTTGTGGAGTAAGACATGCAGACTCTGAACACCACGCTGCTGATCATTGGCGGCGGCCCTGGCGGTTATGTCGCGGCCATTCGTGCCGGGCAACTGGGCATCAACACCATCCTGGTCGAAGGCCAGGCACTGGGCGGCACCTGCCTGAACATCGGCTGCATTCCGTCCAAGGCACTGATTCATGTGGCGGAACAGTTTCACCAGACCCGCCAGCACCACCAGCACTCGGCCCTGGGGATCACCGTCGCGGCGCCGAGCCTGGAGATCGGCAAAAGCGTCGAGTGGAAAGACGGCATCGTCGATCGCCTGACCACCGGCGTCGCGGCCCTGCTGAAAAAGCACAAAGTCCAGGTCATCCATGGCTGGGCCAAGGTGGTCGACGGCAAGACCGTGGACGTCGGTGACACCCGCATCCAGTGCGAGCACCTGCTGCTGGCCACCGGTTCGAACAGTGTCAACCTGCCGATGCTGCCCATTGGTGGGCCGATCATCTCCTCCACCGAAGCCCTGGCCCCCAAAAGCCTGCCAAAACACCTGGTGGTGGTCGGCGGCGGTTACATTGGCCTGGAGCTGGGCATTGCCTACCGCAAGCTCGGCGCCGACGTCAGCGTGGTCGAAGCCCAGGAGCGCATCCTGCCCGCCTACGACGCTGAACTGACCCAGCCGGTGCACGAAGAGCTGAAAAAACTCGGCATAAATCTTTACTTGAAACACAGCGTGCAAGGCTTTGATTCTGAAGCAAATACGCTACAGGTTTCCGAACCGGACGGCGGCACCCTGCGCCTGGCAACCGATCGGGTACTGGTGGCCGTCGGGCGCAAACCCAACACCCAGGGCTGGAACCTGGAGGCCCTGAACCTGCAGATGAACGGTGCGGCAATCAAGGTCGACAACCGCTGCGCCACCAGCATGCGCAACGTCTGGGCAATCGGCGACTTGAGTGGCGAGCCGATGCTGGCGCACCGAGCCATGGCCCAGGGCGAGATGGTCGCCGAGCTGATCAGCGGCAAAAACCGCGAGTTCAACCCCACCGCCATCGCCGCCGTGTGCTTTACCGACCCGGAATTGGTGGTGGTCGGCAAGACCCCGGACGAAGCCAAGGCCGCGGGCCTGGACTGCATCGTCGCCAGTTTCCCGTTCGCCGCCAACGGCCGGGCGATGACCCTGGAATCGAAAAGCGGCTTCGTGCGGGTCGTGGCACGCCGGGATAATCACCTGATCCTGGGCTGGCAAGCCGTCGGGGTCGGGGTCTCGGAATTGTCCGCCGCGTTCGGCCAGAGCCTGGAAATGGGCGCTCGCCTGGAAGACATCGCCGGCACCATCCACGCCCACCCGACACTGGGAGAGGCGGTGCAAGAGGCTGCATTGCGGGCCTTGGGGCATGCCTTACACCTGTAATGAGGGACCCATCGCGAGCAGGCTCGCTCCCACAGGAGGCGAGACTGCGACACAGGTCAAGGTCGACAACGATCAACTGTGGGAGCGAGCCTGCTCGCGATTTCCCAAGGACGACGGCATTTATATGCCAATCAGCCGATAGTCCAGGCTGCGAAACCGGCCCGGAATGAAGTATTGTTGTGCCCATCCAGAAAAAACGTCAGAAGCCTTGAACCGTTCAGGCGATTGCTAAGTGATAGAGGGTGTCATGGGTAACGAAAGCATCAATTGGGACAAGCTGGGTTTTGACTACATCAAGACAGACAAGCGCTATCTGTCGCACTGGCGTAACGGCGAGTGGGACGCAGGCACCCTGACCGAAGATAACGTGCTGCACATCAGTGAAGGCTCCACCGCCCTGCACTACGGCCAGCAATGCTTCGAAGGCATGAAGGCCTATCGCTGCAAGGACGGCTCGATCAACCTGTTCCGCCCGGACCAGAACGCCCTGCGCATGCAGCGCAGCTGCGCACGCCTGCTGATGCCGTTTGTCGAAACCGAACAGTTCATCGAGGCCTGCAAGGCCGTGGTCCGTGCCAACGAGCGCTTCATTCCGCCCTACGGCACCGGTGGCGCGTTGTACCTGCGTCCGTTCGTGATCGGCGTGGGTGACAACATCGGCGTGCGCACCGCCCCCGAGTTCATCTTCTCGATCTTCGCCATCCCGGTCGGCGCCTATTTCAAGGGCGGCCTGACCCCGCACAACTTCCTGATCTCCAGCTTCGACCGTGCTGCCCCACAAGGCACCGGCGCGGCCAAGGTCGGTGGCAACTACGCCGCCAGCCTGATGCCCGGCTCCCAGGCCAAGAAAGCACACTTCGCCGACTGCATCTACCTGGACCCAATGACCCACTCGAAAATCGAAGAAGTGGGCTCGGCCAACTTCTTTGGGATCACCCACGACAACAAGTTCGTCACGCCGAAGTCGCCTTCGGTGCTGCCGGGCATCACCCGTCTGTCGTTGATCGAGCTGGCTCAGTCGCGCCTGGGCCTGGAAGTGGTGGAAGGTGACGTGTTCA
The DNA here is from genome assembly GCF_963970735.1 of Pseudomonas sp. RA_35y_Pfl2_P32. NCBI lineage: Bacteria > Pseudomonadati > Pseudomonadota > Gammaproteobacteria > Pseudomonadales > Pseudomonadaceae > Pseudomonas > Pseudomonas sp. RA_35y_Pfl2_P32. The sequence goes on along the minus strand of NZ_CAXAQF010000019.1, from coordinate 7,931 downwards.
TCGACAAGCTGGCGGACTTCAAGGAAGCCGGCGCCTGTGGCACTGCCGCGGTGATCACACCGATCGGTGGCATCAGCTACAACGACCACCTGCACGTGTTCCACAGCGAAACCGAAGTCGGCCCGATCACCCAGAAGCTCTACAAAGAGCTGACCGGTGTCCAGACCGGCGACATCGAAGCGCCAGAAGGCTGGATCGTCAAGGTCTGATCCCGCGTTCCAGGCACTGAACAGGCCCAGCCGGCGTTAGCGCGTCGGCTGGGCCTTTTTTGTGGTCGCCGAGGCGGCGGACTGGGTGCGCAGCCATGCCAGGAACACCTGCGTCTGCTGCGTCACCTGCGGGGCCAGCCCGTAGTAGTAACGCGGCAACGGTATGCGCAACGCGGGCAACGGACAGATCAATTCCCCACTCGCCAGATGGCTGCCCAGCAGCGAGGTCGGACACAACGCAACACCCTGCCCCTCAACGGCGGCCTCCAGCACCCGATGCACGTGCTCGAACTGCCGTGTCAATTGGTTGGCCGATGGGGTCAGGCCGAAGTGCATGGCCCAGTTATGCCAGTCTTCGCGCCGCGCCTTGGCGATCAACAACCGGTGCCCGCCAAGCGCGTCCAGGTCATCGAGGCCCAGGCGTTCGATCAACGCAGGCGCCGCCACCAGCACCAACTCGTCCTCAAACAACGCCTGCGCCTCAAGGGTCGGCGCCCAATCGTCACGTCCGCGGCGAATGACTATGTCGAAGCCATCCCGCGCCTGATCGGGCGCCTGGGTCTGGGTGACCACCTGCAGTTCGATCTGCGGGTACAGGGCGTTGAACTCAGCGAGCCTGGGGGTTAGCCAGAGCATGGCGAAGGACGGGCGCACGTTAACCTTCACCGCAGGCCGCGAGGCCTGTCGCTTGAGCTCAGCCGCGGCGCTGGCGATCTGTGCCAGGCCTGCGCTGACCTGTTCATAGAAGCGCTGCCCGGCCGGCGTCAGCACCGACTGGCGGATTCGGCGCTCGAACAGCAGCACACCCAGGTGCTCCTCAAGCAATTTGATATGCCGGCTGACGGCGCTGTGGCTGACATGGAGCTCCTCGGCCGCCAGGCTGAAGCTCTGGTGACGGGCAGCAACGGCGAAGGCACGAACAGCATTCAAGGGCGGGAGTTGAGTGATCATGGGTCTAATTTAGTCACATATGCGCGGCAATTAAAGCGTTTGTCACGTGCTCCGCGTCACGCCAACCTTTGCGCAACCAGCCGACACCTTCTGACGGAGCACGACATGCACACCTATGGACTGTTTTTACTGTTCGCCACCCTGACCATCCTGAGTCCCGGACCTGGTGTGCTGCTGACCCTGTCCAACGCGCTGCGGCACGGCTGGACCGGCGCACTGCCGGGTATTCTGGGCATCGCCTCGGGTGCCTTCGTCGTTGCTTCCATCAGCGCCACCAGTGTCGGCCTGATTCTCAGCACCTCGGCGCAGGCCTTCAGCGCGCTCAAATATGCGGGTGCCGCTTACCTGATGTACCTGGGGTACAAAAGCTGGCGTTCCGACCGTTTCAGCACGCGGCTGCACACCCCACCTTCGAGTCCCGGCTATCGCTACCTGGAAGCGGCCTCGATCCAGTTCCTCAACCCCAAGGCCGTGTTTTTCTTTCTCGCGGTGTTCCCGCAGTTCATCGACCCTGGGGCGCACTACTACAGCCAATTCTTCAAGCTGGTGGCGTCCTATGGCGTGGTGGTGATCCTCGTACACACCAGCTATGCCCTGCTGGCCAACGCCGCCAGAGGCTGGTTGTCGAGCCCGAAAGGCGCCTGGTTGACGGCCAAGATCTCGGGCGTGACCTTCGCCGGGTTCGGCGTGTTGATGGCTTCGGCCAGCCGCTAGAGCTCGGGACTGACGGGCGCTCGGCGTGGGCTTTGGCGGGTCTCACGCGACGCTGGCGGCAGTTGGGCCGGCAGCTCGACTCCGAACCGGCTGCCGAGTGCTTTGCGCCCAGTGGCGGTCAATGCCAATGCCCGGCTGTCCAGGTCCTGGGTCAGCCATTTGCGTTGCAGCGCCGTTGCCAGCAAAGCCGCGCCCAATGCTCCACCCAGGTGCGGGCGGCGCATGCTCCAGTCCAGGCACGGGCAGGCAAACCGCCGACGCAGTGCGCTCAGCTCACTGACCTCGATGCCCAACTGCTGGAACCCCACCTCGCCGCTCGCGCTCAACCGATACGACTGCGGCTCGGTCACCCGCAGCCAGCCGGTTTCGAGCATCCGATCGTGCAGCAACACCGCCAGGGTGCCGGCCATGTGGTCGTAGCAGGTGCGGGCAAATTGCAGGCGATCCGGGGTGCGCGGGGTGAAGGTCGGTGCGGCGTTCTGGCCGATCACCATCAGCGCCTCCAGGGCCTGGGCGACCTGCTGATCGGCAAGGCTGTAATAACGATGCCGGCCCTGCACGTGCAGTCGCACCAGCGCCAGTTCCTTGAGCCGCGCCAGGTGGGCACTGGCCGTCGACGTGCTGACTTCGGCAATGCTCGCCAGCTCCGTGCTGGTGCGGGCATGGCCGTCCATCAACGAACAGAGGATTTTGGTCCTAGCCGGCTCGGCGATCGCGGCCGCCACCTGCGAGACACCGACGTCGTGTTGGTCTGCACTCATATTTCGCTCCCGGACGAATCGTCGTCCTGCCGAACCCCGGATAGTAACAAGACTGACCACTACCCATAAGGCCGCGTCCCATGGACCCGATCATCGCCGCGACTCACGCCGATCCCTACCCCTACCCCTACTACGCAAGCCTGCGCGCCGCAGGCGGGTTTGCCTTCGACCAGGACCTGGGCCTGTGGGTGGCCAGCAGCGCCCGGGCGGTGGCGGCTGTGCTGGCCCATGCCGACTGCCGGGTGCGCCCGGCACACGAACCGGTGCCCGCTGCAATTGCCCAGGGCGAGGCCGGCCAGGTGTTCGCGCGCTTGATGCGCATGAACGAGGGCGAACCCCATCGCTGCCCGCGCTCGGCCATGGCGCCGGCGCTGGAGCGGGTTGACACCGGGCAGGTCAGCGAACGGGTGCGTGCCCGGCTGATCACGGCAAACGCTGAAGGCCTGCATCAGGCCATGTTCATGGGGCCGGTGTGGGTGGTCGCCGCACTGCTGGGCTTCGCGCCCGCCGAGGGCAGGACCCTGAGCCAGTTGACTGCGGATTTCGTCGCCTGCCTATCGCCCCTGAGCACTGCCGCGCAGTTGGTCGCGGCCCATCAGGCTGCCGAGCAATTGAAGGGCTACTTCCTTGAGCGGCTAAGCGCCAAGGCCCCGCAGAGTCCGCTGCTGGAAAGCCTGAGCCAGGGCCTGCCTGATCGCGAAGTCCTGCTGGCCAACCTGATCGGCCTGCTCTCCCAGACGTATGAGGCCAGTGCCGGGCTGATTGGCAATGCCGTACTGGCGCTGAATCGCGAGCCGGGGTTATGGCGCGAGGCTGGGCGCGTCGACGAGCTGGTGGCGGAGGTTCAGCGCTTTGACCCACCGGTGCAAAATACCCGGCGTTTTGTCAGCGCGCCCTGCGAGATCGAAGGTGTGCGTTTGACCCCCGGCGATACGGTGCTGCTGTTACTCGCCTCGGCCAACCGCGACCCGCTGCTCAACCCACACCCGGACCGTTTTGTGCTGGAGCGCCCGGCCCGGTGCAGCTTGAGTTTCGGTGCCGGTCGCCACCGCTGCCCCGGCCAGGCACTGGCCATGAGCATTGCCAGTGCCACATTGCGCGAGTTGCTGGCGCACCAGAAGCACTTCAGCCAACTGGCCTGGCACTACCGCCCCTCGCTGAACGGGCGGATCCCGCTGTTCAGCGAAAAATGAGTGCCGCTCAGTCGTCCCGCGTCAGCACTTCCAGCAGTTCGATCTCGAACACCAGGTTGGCGTTGGGCGGGATGCTGCCCATGGTGCGCTCGCCGTAGGCCAGGTGCGCAGGCACCCGCAGCTGGCGTTTGCCACCGACTTGCATACCGATGATGCCCTGGTCCCAGCCCTTGATCACGCGACCGGTGCCGATCACGCACTGGAACGGCTTGCCGCGGCTCCAGGAGGAATCGAACTCGGTGCCGTCTTCCAGGCAGCCGCGGTACTGGGTGGTGATCAACGCGCCTTTTACCGCGGCTTTGCCGCTGCCCACCTGCAGGTCGATGACCTGTAATTCGTCGTTCATTACTGCTCTCGTCTGTTCACTGGCCCGACTGGCCAAAGGGAGCAATCTTAACTCAGACAGCGCGCTGGATTCGCGGCATCACACCAGGCACTCCTCGGCGTAACACTCGGTTGTCAGACTGGTTAGCGACCGATCCAGCGATGCAGTCGACGTGACCCACCGCTACACTGCGCGTCGAAACAGACGGAGTCAGACCAAATGCCGATCAGTTAAGCCATTTGCGCCGTCTTTGTAGCAGCTGCCGAGCCCGCGAGGCTGCGTTCGAGGACGCAGTCCTCGCCGGGTTGGTGCGAATCCCTTGGCGTCTGCTTCGCAGCCGAACGCAGCCTCGCGGGCTCGGCAGCGGCTACAGGTTCGTGTTATCGCTTAACTGATCGGGATTAGGGTCAGACCCGTGTTTAGCCTTTTTTACTGTCCAGGAGTGACTCATGCCCCATGAAGGCAACCTGTTGCAAGCCGCTGTGGTGTTTCTGTTTGCGGCGGTGCTCACCGTGCCTTTGGCCAAACGCCTGCAACTGGGGGCCGTGTTGGGCTACCTGCTGGCTGGGGTCCTGATTGGCCCCGCCGTGCTGGGACTGATCGGCAACCCGCAAAGCGTGATGCATATTTCCGAGCTGGGCGTGGTCCTGCTGCTGTTCATCATCGGCCTGGAACTGTCACCACGGCGACTGTGGGTGATGCGCAAGGCGGTGTTTGGGGTCGGCCTGGCCCAGGTGCTGTTGACCGCCTCGGCGATCGGCGTGCTGGCGTTCTATATGTTCGGCCAGACACTCAACAGTGCCATTGTGCTCGGCCTGGGCCTGGCCCTGTCGTCCACCGCCTTTGGCCTGCAAAGCCTGGCCGAACGCAAGGAGCTGACCAGTCCCCACGGGCGCCTGGCGTTTGCCATCCTGCTGTTCCAGGACATCGCCGCGATCCCGCTGATCGCCATGGTGCCGCTGCTGGCCGGGGGCAATGCCACCACCACCCCCGCCGAAGACCTCAACCACGGGCTGCAGGTGCTGGGCAGTATCGCCGTGGTGGTCGTGGGTGGGCGTTACCTGTTGCGCCCGGTCTTTCGTATCGTCGCCAAGTCCGGCCTGCCGGAAGTGTCCACCGCCACCGCGTTGCTGGTGGTGATCGGCACCGCCTGGTTGATGGACGAAGTCGGGATATCGATGGCCCTCGGGGCGTTCCTCGCCGGCCTGCTGCTGGCGGACTCCGAATACCGCCACGAACTGGAAGCACAGATCGAACCGTTCAAGGGCCTGCTGCTGGGGCTGTTTTTCATGAGCGTGGGCATGGGCGCCAACATCAGCCTGTTGTTCAGCGCCCCGGCCGCCGTGCTGGGCCTGACGGTGCTGCTGATTTCACTGAAGTTGCCGCTGCTGTACCTGGTCGGACGCATGGCCGGGGGCCTCAACCGTGTGAGTGCGGTGCGCCTGGGCATCGTCCTGGCAGCCGGCGGCGAATTTGCCTTCGTGGTGTTCAAGATCGGTCGCGACCAAAGCTTGTTCGATGCCCGCCTGTATGACCTGCTGGTGCTGACCATTACCCTGTCCATGGCCGTCACCCCCCTGCTGTTGCTGCTGTGCGCGCGCCTGGCCAAACCCAAGGTCGAACCGGTGACCGTGCCGCCGCACCTGCGCGAGATCGATACCGACACCCCGCGCGTGGTGATCGCCGGCATGGGCCGCATGGGGCAGATCGTGGCGCGGATCCTGCGGGCGCAGAAAATCCGCTTTGTGGCCCTCGACACCTCGGTGGAAACCATCGAACTGTCTCGCAGTTTTGGCGGGGTGCCGGTGTTCTATGGCGACCCGATGCGCCCGGAGATCCTCAGCGCGGCCAAGGTCGAGCAGGCGGAGTTCTTCGTGATTGCCACCGACGACCCGGACACCAACATCAAGACTGCGGAACTGGTGCGCCGGCTCTACCCCCACATGAAGATCATCGCCCGCGCCCGTAACCGCCAGCACGTGCATCGCCTGGTCGACCTGGGCGCCGAGGCGGTGCGGGAAACCTTCCATTCCAGCCTGGAAATGAGCCGCATGACCCTGATCGGCCTGGGACTGAGCAAGGCTCAGGCCGCAGCGCGCATCGAAACCTTCAAGCAGCATGACGAACAGGTGCTCGAAGCCCAGCGCGCGATCTACGACGATGCCGTCAAAGTCTTGCAGACCGCCCAGGAGGCACGGGAGGAACTGGCCCGGTTGTTCGAGGCCGACCAATTGCAGGAAGAGTCCCCCAAGGTGGTCTAGGGACATGGCTTGCGGCCGAAACTCGGCGCACTGGCAACTTCGCGGGCAAGGCGGCGAAGCACGATAACGCGGTCCAACCTTTTCAAGGAGCTCTCAATGAGCAGCACCGAGCAATCCTCCCCGGCCCTGAAGGAAATCTTCAACGCCGAGCGCTTTGCCCACATCGCCAGTGAACTGCGCGCGGTGTACCCGGCGTTCGATCACCAGGCGTTCCTGGCCATGGCCTGCGACGGACTCGAGCCACTGTCGGTGATGCAGCGCATGGCCCACACCGCCGAGTGCGTGCACGCCGTGCTGGGCCTGGACTACGAGCAGTCGCTGGAGGTCCTGCGCCGGTTGGCACCACGCCTGAACAGTGGCTTCGTCAGCATGTTCCTGGCGCACTACGTTGCGCGCTACGGCAGCCACGCCTTTGAACTGTCGATGGACGCGCTGCAGCACTTCACCCGCTTCGGCTCCTCGGAGTTTGCGGTGCGGCACTTCCTGCAAAGCGACTTCGAACGCACCCTGGCCCTGATGCACGACTGGTCGCTGGACCCCAACGAACACGTGCGCCGGCTCGCCAGCGAAGGCAGCCGGCCACGTTTGCCCTGGTCGTTCCGCCTGGAGCAGGTCCAGGCCGACCCGCGCCTGGCCGCCAAGATCATCGACAACCTCAAGGCCGACAGCAGCCTGTACGTGCGCAAGTCAGTGGCCAACCACCTCAACGACGTCACCAAGGACCACCCGGACTGGGTGCTGGACACCCTCGAGGGCTGGTCGCTGGAGGATCCGCGCACGGCCTGGATCGCTCGCCATGCGCTGCGTAGCCTGATCAAGCAGGGCAATCAACGGGCACTGGCGTTGATCGGCGCCGGTGGCAAGCCTGAGGTCGAGATTCATCAACTGACCGTCGAACCCGCCGTGATCGCCTTGGGGCAACGCATCAGCCTGTCGTTCGAGCTGCAGTCCACCGCCGATGCCGAGCAGCGCCTGGTGGTGGATTACGCCATCGAATACGTCAAGGCCTCGGGGGCGACGTCGGCCAAAGTGTTCAAGCTCAAGGGTCTCACCCTGCCCGCCCGGAACCGGCAGACACTCAGCCGTGCCCAGCGCGTGCGCGACATGACCACCCGCAAACACTACCCCGGCACCCACGCGGTACACATCATGGTCAACGGCGAACGACTGGCAAGCACGGCCTTCGAAATCACCCCCTGAACCCATGCTTCCCTTGCGTGCGGACACCCAAAAAAAACAGGCCGGCCGGTAGGCCGCCTCGCCCGCCCTTACCACTCAGGCCGACCGGCAGGTCGCCGTGCTTTTGCTTTTGATCCACCCGCCCCATCGGCAGGCTGAGCGAAGGTGTCCATCAGGGGTAGGCGCGTAGCGCCGTGCGGCGAAGCCGCATACATCGAGAGGAGGTGCAGCGAAGCAAACCGGAGGCGATGCCCCCGGATGGGCACCGTAGCGAAGGTACCCCGAGCCCTAGCGAGGGGCCGTACGTCAGGGGCAAAGCGTTTTGCTTCCTTTTGGGC